>JAUYDX010000076.1 GCA_030691625.1 Candidatus Omnitrophota bacterium
AGACCACGCATTGTTATTATCTTTAGCCCTGAATGAGACAGTATGATCTCCGACGGCAAGGTTTAACTCAGGGCTTGGCTGCATCTTTGTAAAGCTTATTAGCGAGGAGATTATAGCGCCGTCTATTTTCCATTCATACGCGGTAATAGTGCCGTCTGTATCTGAACCTTGGCCTGTAAAGGATATAACCTCGCCTAACGCAGCTGGGTTAGGAGTGATGCTTGTTATTGAGGCTGTAGGTATTTGATTGGGCGGGGTATAATGCCACCACAGATCCGCATAACCATTCGCAGGGACATCGACTCTGACTGAATTGCCTGGCGTTGGCGCCACACTGTGGCCATCAATACGATTGTAGCACAATGTGTAACCTACAGAATAACCCTGGGGCACAGAAGAAGTTACTGTATAAGTTCCCGCGGCTAAGGTTACGCTGTAAGGATTAACTGAAGGGCCGAAACTATTTCCATTAACTGTTATAGTCGCTCCTGGATTATTGAAATAATTCCCGCGGTTGTCAACTTTGTAACCCTGGATGACGCCGGTAGATGGAGGCTGGTTTACCGCAATAACAAGATTTGGCGTCCAATCGCCAAACCAGGTAACCCACTCCTGAAGCATGCGCCATTGGAAATTATAAATTCCGGGTCCGGACGGCGCAGTTACCTGAAATTTAAATACAGCTGTTTCTCCTGGGGCTATCTCATCTTTAGGCAGTTCCACCCTGCCAATCCCCCATGTCTGATTATTCTCCGGGTTTTGCGAGCCGAGAGAGAAACCCTCGCTTTTCTTCCATACTACAGTTCCTGCGTTCTTTATCTGAATCTCAACATCATGCCTCTGGCCTGCTATCATTGTAGACGGCGCGCTCTGCGAAATGAATGACGACGGCCGTTCCAACGCGTATAGTTTATCTATAGAGGCCTTTACATCCTCGAGCGTCCCCACTACAACATACGCGCGGAATGGATAGGCCCCTGCAGGAACAGCCTTCCTATAGTAAGCTATATTCCACTTGGTAGTATTATAGACAAATTCCCACGTGCTATAAAGAGACGCGCAGTGCGCTGTGTATGCCCCCATCGCGTATTTGCCGTCATTAGTCGATAGAATTACAGGGAGATCGTGATTGCGGCCGGCGCTACTTGTTGTATGACTGGAAAGCTTTTTTATCTGGGGGTCATAGGTGTAAAACGCGTTAAAGTCCGGCGGCATATATCCTGTCACGATCTCGAAATGCGCGGACGTATAATATTCCGGCAAGTTATATGTAACGAGATATTCAATGACATTATCTATGCCTTCATAGCCTATAGTGACCTGTTTTTCATGGATCACATTAGATAACAGAACGCCGTTGACAGCCCTCCAGTATGCCATCTGGATTTTTGTATACAAAGAGTTTCCGTTAGCGTGAATATCCAGGCACTTGCTTGTGGATTTAGGCGCGTTGTAGTCACTGCTTGAACCTGCCTCGGTGGGATTATAATCTTCTCCCTTGTCATTCAAAAATAACGCTGACTGCAGTTCCCTGCCATGGTCCTGGGTGTCAATAAACTCTTTGCCGCGCCATGTAAGCGATGAAATAGCCCCGGCAAACTGCGATTTTGTCTTAATGACTAAAGGGTCTCCCTTGACAACCGCGCTGATTTCGCTGTCCCCTAAATTCGGTTCTGAACATAACTGCATTGCCTTTTCCGCGTTTATGCGGCCCGAGCCTGTATAAATATCAGTCCCTGGAGCATTCGCATCATCAGCTGAATTTTTGATTACATTATTTACCTCTTGATTCGTTAACCCTGGGTTATAGGCAAGTAGCAATGCTGCCAGGCCTGACACATGAGGGGCTGACATACTTGTGCCATTAGCCCTGTAATATTTACTCCCTACTATCCTGGAACCAGGCACATATCCCTCTGTGCCTGAATACATATCAGTGCCATTTGCCCTGAGAGAGAGTATTTCTACTCCCGGGCTAGCTACATCAACGCCTGTGCCCCAGTTAGAGAAAGTCGGGCTTCCATCATCCGTAGAAGTAGCGGATACAGTAATGACTACCGGTATACGCGCAGGCGTAAGGTTGTTTATATCCTGGTTGCTGTTTCCGGCAGATGCCACTATCACACAGCCCATATTATCGTAAATGTAATTCACCACATCTGTGATAAACTGCGATACCCCGGAAATTCCCCAGGAAGTATTAATAATCCGCGCCCCGTTATCCGCGGCATAATATAAACAATTAGCTAATCCGCTGGCGCTCCCTTCTCCATGTGTATCATCCAGTCCTTTGAGCGCCATGATCTTTGCCTTAGGGGCTACACCAATAATACCTTTATTATTACTTGTTGCCGCGATTATGCCTGCGGCATGAGTTCCATGGCCGTTACCATCCATAGGATCATTATCCTGTGTCAGATTATGGTAGTCACTGCCTGCGAAATCCCATCCCCTTACATCATCTATGTAGCCATTCCCGTCATCATCTATGCCATTGTTAGGAACTTCATCTGTATTGACCCATATATTCTGGCTAATGTCTTCGTGGTTATAATCAACGCCTGTATCTATAACTGCTACCACCACCCCTTCTCCCTGTGATGCGTCCCAGGCATTTCCGCATTGAATCTTTTTTAAGCCCCATAAATCATCGTAACCCTGGCCCCACGAGCCTGTTGAGCTGTAATATGGGTCATTCGGCGCCATGGCTATGCGGCAGATATAGTTAGGCTCCGCATAAGCTACACCAGGATCATTACGAAATTCTTGTGCCGCTTTAAAAACATCTGCGCCAGGCGCCAATTGAATCTTATAAATATCTAACAAATCCGAAGAAGACGCTTGACTGGATTCAGCGCCTGCCTGAGCCATAGCCATACGTCCTTTCCCTGCAAGAGTTTTTCCTTCAAATATCCTGCGCATTTCTTTGACGCCATATTTCTCCTTTAGCAGATCTATAGAATTCTGCTGCTGATTATCTGCAGAGCCGGATAATACCGCTTTCTGAACATCTGCCTCGCCTCTTGCTCCAGGTTTAAACCTTACAATAAGCTCGTCAGGGATAAATCCAGGCTGACTCGCGGCTGTTACAGTGATAGTAACCGTGGCGCTATCCGCGGCTCCTTTATTGTCACTAACTGTCAGGCTCGCAGTGTATTCTTTTGCAGTCATGTATTTATGGCTTGGTTTCTCGTCAGCGCTTGTTATACCATCCCCAAAATCCCAGGAGTAAGTTAAAGTATCTCCGTCAGGATCGCTTGATTCAGAGCCGTAAAATTGAACTGTTAGAGGCGCAGTGCCGGATACAGGGTCAGCCTCGGCTTTAGCCACAGGTACCCTATTCACCCTATCTCCTATAATCATTTTCCCTATCTGTTCATATGTATCCCTAACAGACTGCGGCAGATCCCTTGCGCCTTTTAACCCGGTTCCCCATCCAGGCCATATGAATCCCAGAATAGCAATAACATCTTCGTCTGATTTGGCAAGATTGTAGTAAGCTGTGGCAATGAGCCCCATTTCCTTTTCTCCATTTCTAGTATAAAGGTTTTGATGAGTCCCGGTCCATTGCGAGTCCATCACAAGAACGATCTTCTGATCGGGTCTGGAACGCCTATCCTTGAGCGATTGCAAAGCTGCCAGATATTCATCAGTTGTTGGGTACGGGCCATACTGGTCGAATCCAACCCAATCAACTGACTCAGGCACTTTATTACAAAAACGCCCGCCGGCTTCAACAAACATAAGAGGAGCTAATTTTGTGGCTGGGGTGCTTTTTATAAGATCGGCTGCCGCTTTAAGCTCATCATAGCTTATTCCGTGAGATGTCGGTTCATCTGCAAGATAAAAAATAGCTATTGAGTTCAGGTCCAGTCCGTCAGCGTTAGACAAAAAAGTATTCCATCTTTCCTTGTAATCAGGCCGTAATTTAAATCCAAAACCGCTGGCGCCCACGAACAAGATTTCGTGCAGGTCAATAAGCGGTTTTATATTGTTTCGCGCCATTGAAAGCAAATGCTCTTTTATTTCGCTGGCCGCTATATAATGCGCTATGTTTGTGAACGATTTTACCTCATCTATATAATTAGTTTTATTTACGCTATCATAAGGGTCATCTATATAGCTATCAACATGGTAGAATCCAAAATACTTAAGATGACTAGGCGCCTCTTTTCCATCTGAAAAGGCAGATTTCTGGGGAGAATTAAATATAAAAAGGGAGATCAGGAAAATTAACGCGATTTTATCAATTTTCTTTAACATTTTTCATTCCCTCCCATGGCTACTTTAAATATCTTTCATATATTATTATCTTTTTAAAAGTATTTACTTACCATATATAGTATATCATATTTCTATATAAAATCAAGGGGTTATAAGAGATCTTTATTTAAGCTTTTTTACGCAGAGTGTGGCGTTGTGGCCGCCAAAACCAAGGGAATTGGACAGGCATGAGGTAACCTTTGCCTTGCGGGCCTTATTAGGTACGTAATCCAGATCGCAGTCAGGGTCAGGGTTCTCGTAGTTTATGGTAGGCGGGATAATGCCTCTTTCTATTGTAAGACAGCATATGACAAATTCCACTGCTCCTGCAGCTCCTAACTGGTGGCCGAGCATTGATTTAGTGGATGAAACAGGCACTTTTTTGGCATGATTACCGAAAACCTTATTTATTGCCATGCTTTCTATTTTATCGTTAAGCGCTGTGGATGTGCCGTGGGCATTTATGTAAGAGATTTCTTCGGGCTTCAGGTTGGCGTCTTTTAAGGCATTGGCCATGCATCTGGCAGCTCCCTCTCCCTCAGGATCAGGCGCTGTCATGTGATACGCGTCGCCTGTCATGCCATATCCGACTACTTCAGCGTATATCTTAGCGTTTCTTTTCTTCGCGTGTTCCATCTCTTCCAAGATCACAATGCCGCAACCTTCTGACATTACAAAACCGTCTCTATCCTTATCAAATGGCCTGGATGCCCTTTCAGGCTCGTCATTTCTTGTGGAAAGCGCCTTAAGAGCGCAAAAACCAGCAATACCAAGCGTAGTAACACAGCTCTCAGTGCCGCCCGCTATCATCACATCAGCGTCTCCATACTGGATTATCCTCATTGCCTCGCCTATTGCGTGAGCGCCGGACGCGCAGGCTGTAGTGGTGCAAAGGTTGGGCCCTTTTGCGCCTGTTGTAATGGATATCTGGCCGGAGGCCATATTGACAATTAGCATTGGGATCAAAAATGGCGTAACCCTTGAAGGCCCTTTTTCAATTATCACTTTATGCTGTTCTTCTATTATCCTGAGGCTCCCTATACCCGAGCCCACTAAAACGCCTATCCTGTACGGGTCATCTTTTGAGATATCGAGGCCTGCGTCTTCAATAGCGTTTTTAGACGCGGTCACCCCGAACTGCACAAATCTTTCCATCCTTCTTAATTCTTTTGGGTGGATCGATGCGTGCGGGATAAAATTTTTAACCTCGCCTGCTATGCGCGATTCATATTGAGAGGCGTCAAAATAGGTCAGAGGCCCTATGCCGCTTTTGCCTGCTACGAGATTAGCCCAGAATTCATCCTTCTGGCATCCTATCGGAGCGACAATCCCAAGCCCTGTTACAACTACTCTTCTTTTCATAAGGGTCCTTAAAAATAAAGGGTTAGAAGAGGGTCTAAATCTGGTTTATTTATTCTCTTCTAACCCCGCGTATACTGAATTTATTTCTTCGCGCCTTTTTCTTCTATGTACTTAATGGCATCTCCGACAGTCGTGATCTTTTCAGCGTCCTCGTCAGGTATCTCTATGCCGAATTCCTCTTCAAGCGCCATTACGAGCTCTACCGTATCCAGGGAATCCGCGCCCAGATCGTCTATGAAAGACGCCTCGGGAGTCACCTCTTCTGCCTTTACGCCCAGCTGTTCCGCTATTATTGATTTTACCTTTTCAACAACTGCCATATCGTAATCCTCCTTGTTGTTTACTCTTTATCACATCACCATTCCGCCATCAACCTGAATAACCTGCCCTGTTATATATGAAGAGCTTTCGCTCGAAAGAAATAACGCTAAGTCCGCCACGTCCTTTGCCTCGCCAAGCCTCGCGAGAGGTATCGCGCTAAGCATCTTTTTCTGCACATCTTCGGACAGCTTGGCTGTCATGTCTGTCTTTATGAAACCAGGGGCTATGGCGTTTACGCATACATTGCGCGAAGCGAGTTCCTTTGCCACGCTTTTTGTCAGGCCTATTATGCCTGCCTTTGACGCTGCGTAATTTGCCTGGCCCGCGTTCCCCATTATACCAATGATCGAGGCAAGATTGATAATCCTGCCGTAACGCTGCTTGATCATGACCTTTGAGACAAGCTTGGTGCAGACAAAAGTGCCTTTGAGGTTCACAGCTATCACTTTGTCCCACTCATCTTCCGACATCCTCAGGAGAAGATTATCTCTGGTGATCCCAGCATTGTTAATAAGTATATCTATTTTGCTAAATTTGTCAAGAATTTTATCTATCATAGCCTGGACCTGGCCGGAATCAGTGACATCGACCTTAAAAGCAACGCTCTGACGGCCCAAATCCCCTATTTCTTTGGCTGTTTTTTCCGCCTCTTCCAGGTTAACGTCGCATATGGCTATGTCTGAACCGTTCTTCGCGAAAAGCATAGCTATCTCTTTTCCTATACCCCTTGCCCCGCCTGTAATAAGGCTGACTCTGGATTCTAAAGCTGTCTCGCACATATCCCCTCCTATCTCACCCTCAACAACTTTACACTTGAAACATTGTTACAAGTGTCAAGTTGTTCCTGCTTTTTTCACATCTTCAGCTACTTCTATGTTATAAACTTTGAGTTCCGGATTTATCCTGCGCAGTAACCCTTTTAATACCTTTCCAGGCCCGATCTCAAAAAATGTATCGCATCCGCTGGAAGCCATTTTCACAATAGACTCTTCCCATCTTACCGTGCTGTATAACTGCTTTACAAGATTTTCCTTTATGTCTTTTATATCCTTTACATAATCCGCAGTAACATTGCTTACAAAGTTCACTTTTGGAGATGAAAAATTTATTTTATCCAGCTCTTTTCTGAATTCTAAGGCCGTTTCTTTCATTAATGATGAATGAAACGGGCCGCTTACATTCAAAGGGATCGCTTTTTTCGCGCCTTTTTCCTGAGACAGGGCCATTGCATTTTTCACAGATTCAATCTTACCTGATATAACTATTTGCCCGGGCGAGTTAAGATTCGCTATCTCAGCCCCTGTTTCCCTGCACACCTCTTTAATGATCCCGATATCCAGTCCTATTATAGAGGCCATTGTACCTGGATTCTTTAGTCCTGCCTCTTCCATCAACTGGCCTCTTCGCCTCACAAGCCTTACCGCGTCTTCAAACAGAATTGCGCCTGCTGCGACAAGAGCGCTGTATTCTCCGAGGCTTAAACCTGCGCAACACACCGGACCTGTAGGGACAGAACATTGTTCTGTCCCTACCTCGCCTAAGGCCATCAATGCGGCGATGCTCGTAACTAGTATCGCTGACTGACTATTCGACGTCTTTGTCAATTCCTCGATCGTGCCTTCAAAACAGAGCTTCTTTAGATCCAACCCCGGTAAAATCTTTTCTGCCTGGTCAAATATATCCCTGGCTTCAGGGCTATTGTCGTATAGATCTTTTCCCATGCCGGCATACTGCGATCCCTGGCCAGGAAAAATATAACAGACATTATTCACTTAAACCACCCCAACCTCGTAGGTTGCCGCAGGCAACCTACGAGGTTTTTACCACTTTATCACCACTGCCCCATAAGTCAGGCCTGCGCCAAACGCCACAAGGCACACTTTGTCGCCTTTTTTGATCCTTCCCTCTTTACTGGCCTCTGCCAGGGCCACTGCCGTAGAGGCAGATGACATGTTTCCGTATTTCGCTATATTGAAAAATATCTTTTCCTCTGGCAGGCCCATCTTTTTTGCCACCGCGTTCAATATCCTCATATTTGCCTGATGAGGTATCAGGAGGTCTATCTCGGTGCATAAAAACCCTGCCTTTGTAATCGCCTTATTGGCAGCGTCTGCCATGACCTTTACAGCGAGCTTGAATACCTCGTTGCCCTCCATCTTAAGAAAATGCATTTTATTTTTAACAGTCTCTTCTGTCGCGGGGATCCTGGAGCCTCCCGCGGGTAGTTTTAAAAGATTTCCGCCTGCGCCGTCAGAGCCCAGAAAATACGATACAATGTGCCTGTCTTTAGTCTTACCTATAACGCACGCGCCTGCGCCGTCCCCGAACAATACGCACGTGGAGCGGTCTTCCCAGTCCACAAGGCTTGTCATCTTTTCCGTGCCTATGACCAGGACATTTTTATACAGCCCTGAATCCACGAATTGCTTCGCAATGGTTACGGCGAACACAAAACCCGAACACGCCGCGTTTATATCAAATGCCGCGGAATTCCTGGCGCCTATCTTATCCTGTATAATGCAGGACGTGGAAGGAAACGCCATGTCGCCTGTCACAGTGGCTGTTATAATCAGATCTATGTCTTCGGGTTTAAGATTAGCGTCTTTAATAGCTAGCCTGGCAGCCTCCACGCCTAAATCACTGGCAGCCACCTCCTTAGGAGCGACCCTTCTTTCCCTGATCCCGGTCCTTGTCACTATCCATTCGTCCGAGGTGTCAACCATCTTCTCGAGATCCTTATTCGTAAGTTTCCTGGGAGGCAAATAGCACCCTAACCCAAGTATGCCCGCCTGTTCCATCATTGCCCCTTTCTGCCTGAAATAGCTTCGACTATGTGCTGGTTAACATTCTTTACTACCTCTTCTCCTGCAACGCGGATGGCGTTTTTTATTGCCTTGGGTGTGGACGAACCGTGGCCGATTATGCAAACCCCGTCTATTCCAAGAAGCGGCGCCCCGCCGTATTCGGTGTAATCCATTCTTCTCTTAATTGACCTGAAAGAATTTTTTGCTAAAATTGCGCCTATCGCGGATAACAGATTGCTTTTTAATTCTCTTTTAAGCAATTCTCCAAACGCATACGCAACGCTTTCAGTTACCTTCAATGCCACATTCCCGACAAGCCCGTCGCACACGATCACGTCACAATCGCCTATAAAAAAATCCCTTCCTTCCACATTGCCTATGAAATTAATGCCTGAAGATTCAAGAAGTCCGTACGCCTCTTTTAAAGACCCTGTGCCTTTTGACTCTTCCTCGCCTACGTTCAAAAGCCCTACCCTGGGAGATTTTCTACCCAGGATATACTCTGAATAAGCGCTCGCCATGATGCCGTATTGCAGAAGATGGCTCGGCTTGGCGTCTATATTCGCGCCTCCGTCTATCATTACCATCGGGCCTTTCATAGTGGGCATGACAATGCCTATACCTGCCCTTTCTATGCCGGGAAGAAGCCTGCATTTTAGCGTAGCGGAACACACCATCGCGCCTGTATTGCCCGCGCTGACTATGGCGTCTGCTTTTTTCTCTTTTGCCAGGTTCCCGAGCGCAACAATAGATGAGTCTTTTTTCCTTCTCACGCTTAAGACCGGCTGTTCGTGCATGCCAATAACCTCAGAGGCGTGATGGATTGAAATATTAGAAGGCACGGGCTTGTATTTATCGAGTTCCTTTTTTATTAAATCTTCATTCCCGACCAGTATAATCTCGTAGCCATATTCACGGGCAGCTAAAACAGCCCCTTCCACATCACTAAACGGGGCATTGTCAGAACCCATGGCATCAAGAGCGATTTTAATCATGCGTACCGCCGATTGTTATTTCTTTTCTTTCTTCTTCTTCTCTTTAATCTGTACCACCTGCCTGCCTTTATAATAACCGCATACGCTGCATACGCGGTGCGGCAATTTAGGCGATTTGCAGTTAGGGCATACGGCGATGCTATGAACATGTATTTTCTGAGAACCTCTTCTTTTGCCCTGTCTTGAACTCGAATGTCTTCTTTTTGGTAAAGCCATTATAACCCCCCTTTAAAATATATTGTAGGGGAGGGTTTAAAACCCTTCCCTACTTACAGTCGCATTCGCCCGTATTCAGATTTTGGCC
>JAUYDX010000004.1 GCA_030691625.1 Candidatus Omnitrophota bacterium
TTATTATAGACGAAGGCCAGAAGATGAGCCTGTCTTCGCTGGAACTTCTGCGCACGTTTTTAAATTACGAAACCAATGAATACAAACTTCTTCAGCTTGTCATAATGGGCCAGATGGAGCTTTTGCCGAAACTCCAGCGCATAAATAATTTTTCAGACAGGATCAGCTTGAAATACATATTGAACCCCCTGGATATTAGTGAGACCAAAAACATGATAGAATTCAGGCTCAGGCAGGCAGGCGCGCCTTCAGGCAAAGAGATTTTCACGGAAAAGGCGATACTCGCGGTATATCAATATACCCAGGGCTATCCGCGCAAGATCGCGGCATTGTGCCACAATCTCCTGGAAGAGCTGGTGATGAAAGACAGAAGGATTATAGAGGAAGATCTTGTAAACGAAGTAATAGAAAAAGATAGAAAGGTGGTTTTAGGGTCATGACAGAATCTACCCCTGAAGGCAAACTTTTAAATCTTATACGTAACGGCCAGTCAAAGTCAAAGATAGGCAAGGATTTGAAGATATTCACAAAAATAAATATTATACTGATAGGTATTATAGGACTAGTGGCTATTATTTTTATAGCAGATGTGTTTATTTTTAAAGAAAAGCCCGCAGCAGTGCCGGTTGTCGCGGATACCCGGGTTAAAGCGCCTGAGCCAGCGCCTCAAGCGCCAAAAATCCAGCCCGAACCCATAGCGGAAAAAATAGAAGAAGCGCCTATAAAAAGAATTTCCAAAGAAGAGATCCTGGGGAACCTTAATTTATTGGGGATCATCACAGGCGATAATAACCAGGCCATCATAGAGGATAAAACCTTAAAGAAGACTTATTTTCTTTATAAGGGCGATTCGTTCGGGGACTTAAAGGTATATGATATAAAGGAAAGCGCGGTAATTTTAGATTACAAGGGAGAAAAAATAGAATTAAATATCTAGATTCTAAACCGTTTGCGCTTTAAATGGAGATAAATTTATGAAAAAATTTATTATCAGCCTTTCATTGATTCTGATATTTTCGGGAATAGTTTTTGGGGCGCAGCCGGATGATTCAGGCCTAATATCCCTGGACCTTAAAGGCATGGACATAAGGGATGTGTTTAAGATCCTGTCTCAGAAAAGCGGGTTTAATATAGCGGCTGACAGCGAAGTCAGCGGCACAGTCACTCTTTATTTAAAGGATGTCAGCGTTATGGATGCCATAGATATAATAGCCTCAACCAATAAACTTGCCTATGAGCAGACAGGCACCCTTATCAGGATTATGAATGAAAAGGATTACGAAAATACCCACGGCAAGGTTTTTAACGACAAAACCAGGACGGAAGTGGCCAAGCTGAGTTACGCAAGCGCCGTAGAAGTATCGGAAGCGCTCAGGCAGATGAAGTCAGATATAGGAAAGATCATAGCCGAGGATGTTTCTAATACTATTGTGATAATAGACACGCCTGAGAATATAGTTAAAATGAGAGATGTAGTTTCCAAGATGGATGTGCGCCTTATCACAGAAATTTTTCCTCTTGATTACGCGAAGGCGGAATTGCTCAAGGATAAGATAGCCGAGATGGTTTCCAAAGGCGCAGGCAGCGTAAGATTTGACGAAAAAACAAATAAGCTGGTTGTTAAAGACACCCAGGAGAAGATAGATGGTATCAAAAAGGTGATAAGCGCGTTTGATGAAAAAACAAGACAGGTTCTGATAGAGGCCAATATCATACAGGTTACGCTTTCTGATAAATACAGCTATGGCATAAACTGGGTTGATGTGGCAAAGTTCGGAAATCTGGACTTGACAACTGATACAAATCTGACTACCGGCCTCACGGGCGTAACCCCCAGCACTTTAAGCATAGCTACCACTAGAAGAGTGAGCTATTCTGCTCTGGTGAGCCTTTTAAAAACATACGGAGAGACAAATATCCTATCAAGGCCGCGGATTATGGTTTTAGATAAACAGGAGGCAAAGATCCTGGTGGGTTCAAAAGAGGTTTATGTCACGAGCGAAGTCACTACCACGAGCGGAGGCACTTATCACACCACAGACCATGTCAATTTTGTGGACGTGGGCGTAAGGCTTGCTGTAACCCCGGAGATCAATAGGTCTGGTTTTGTCACATTAAAACTAAAGCCAGAGGTTTCAAGCGCAGACGCCACAAAGACAGTGGTATTAAAGAATCCGGACGGCTCTACGAGAACGACTGTTCCTTACGTGACCACTTCCGAGGCGGAAACTTCCGTAGTTGTGAAGGACGGGACAACTATAATAATAGGCGGATTGATGAAAGACACGCTTGTAAACTACCAGGATAGAGTGCCTTTTCTGGGCGATATACCTTTAGTCGGAAAACTTTTTTCCAACACAGGGAAGACCAAGGAAAAAACAGAGCTGGTAATATTGCTTACCCCCACTATAATTGACGGAGAGAAAACCACAGACGAAGCAATGCTGCGTATGGATGACTGGGATAGCAAGGCAGACAAGATAAGGATAAAAGAGCCGGACGATAACTGGGTAAAATTTCCAAAAAAAGATGGCGAGCTGGAAACAATCACTGCGCCTGAAAAATCCACACAGCCCGTTCAGAAATGGACTCCTATTTTAGGGGCAAAAAACCCGGAAGAAGTCAGGAATGTGCAAAATCTTGAAACTAGGCCCAGCGCAGAGCCTTCAGTCTCTAAAAGGACGCCTTATGAAGAGTACTATTTCAGAGTCAGACAGGATATAAATAATCTGGCCAGCCAGGATATGGATGTCCGCGGGATAAGCGGCGAAGTTCAGCTGCAGTTTACTCTGGATCAGGAAGGATTTGTGATAAAAGGGCCTATAGTGCTCAATAAGCCTGACCTGAGGCTGGTAAGAAGCGCTGTAAAGATCATAAAAAAAGCAATGCCTTTCGAGCGTTTTCCAAAAGGATTTAAAAGGGATCAGGCAGATTTCAATATATCCATAAAGTAT
>JAUYDX010000060.1 GCA_030691625.1 Candidatus Omnitrophota bacterium
AGGAGCTGGTTTTATCCCGGTTATTTTAAATAGAAAAATTATAGATGAAATAGTGACTGTGAGCGACAGCGATGCGTATGAAACAGCAAAACTTTTAGCGAAGAAAGAGGGCATATTCTGCGGCCCGTCTTCAGGAGCTGCCCTAGCAGCTGCGCTCGTGATCGCAAAGAGGCTGGGCAGTGGCAAGAGAGTCGTAACGGTATTTCCGGACACAGGCGAAAGATATTTTTCTACGACGCAATATTTTGAATTTTAACCGAGGGGAGATAAGTTGAAAGAGTTATATTATCCTATAGCGTTAAACCTGAAGAATAAAAGAACCGTGGTTATCGGAGGCGGCAAAGTCGCGGAACGCAAAGTAAAAACCTTGCTTCAATTTGGCGCCCGTGTCCGCGTGGTGTCGCCTGATTTAACCGCGACGCTAGAAAGGCTATTTAAGTCCCGCAGGATTACCTGGTTTAATAGAGTCGCGGAACCTTCGGATGTTAATGGCAGTGATATTGTTATTGCAGCCACTTCTGATACAGCTGTCAATAAAAGGATAAGCGGATGGGCTAAAAGACAGGGCATACTGATAAATGTTGTAGATAGAGCCGAATTAAGTAGTTTTATTTCTCCCGCAATTTTGCTTACACCCAAAGCTGTTGTTGCTGTATATACGCATGGCAGGGATCCGGCTTTAAGCAGGGATTTAAAGAATTTTCTAAAGGAGAACTGGGATGTATTTCTATCTTACAGGCGTAGATTACAAAAGCGCCCCTCTTAGCGCGAGAGAAAATATTTACAGGAAACGTAAGGGGATTATTGATTTCTGGCAGTCCAGACATCCCGGCAAGACAGAAGCGCTTTTTACCTGCAATAGAATAGAGATCTGCGGAGTGGCAGAATCCCATGAGGAAGCGTTTAAAAATGTGGCTGAGTTCAATAGAGTTTTCCCTGATTTCTCCAGGAGAGCGTATTTCAAATATGGAAAAGATGAAATTTTTAGGCATGGCCTTCGGCTGGCCTGCGGCCTGGAATCGCAGCTTCATGGCGAGCTTCAGATCTTAAGCCAATTAGAGGCGTGGTCAGGAAAAGAGAGTTTTAACCCAGCGCTTAAAGAGTTCTGGCAGGAGATAATTTTTTTATCAGAGAAGATACGCGGGGAAACAGGCCTTGACACGCGTGATGATAATATCGCGCCGCTTGTTTATCATGATTTTATAAACCGGAGAGGGCCGCTAGGCCCGTTTAAGGTGATAGTGGCAGGCACAGGAAAGATCGCGGAACTTTTCGCGCGGTACAGGATGCCTCAGGCATACCTGAGTTTCGTAGCGCATAAAAATTACGTAAAGGCTGAATCGCTAGCAAGGGCTTCAGGCGGGAAAGCATATGGTTTTGAAGATTTGGCTGAGCTTCTCTTGGATGCGGATATGTTCGTAAGCGCCACATCCAGCCCGCATCATATTTTAGGTAAAAGCCATTTTAAAGAGGCGGTTTCAAGCCGCGCTCACGAGCTTTATGTGTATGACCTGGCTGTGCCGCGGGATATCGAGCCTGAAGTGGCCGGGCTAGACGGCATCTTATTGAATAATCTGGAGGATTTGGACAGATTGTTTAAGAAGCGCAATATCGAGAAGAAAGATAGGATCAACGTTGCTTCGGATTTGATAGAAAACGCAGTCAGGGAGCGTTCGGAGGCTGTATATGTCGGATAAGATTAGAGTTGGCGTGCGTCCGTCAAGGCTCGCCCTTAAGCAGGCTGAAGAGGTTCAGAGACTTTTTCCGGGGTTCCGGATGAAAATCATTTCAATTGAAACAGCCGGGGATAAGAATAAAAAGATCCCTCTTCTGGGCTATGAAGAAAGCGATTTTTTTACCAGCGAAATAGAAGAAGCGCTTATTGATGGGAAAATAGACGTGGCTATCCACAGCGCAAAGGATCTGGAGAAAAATATGCCGGATAAACTAGTGATAGCCGCTTTAACGCGCTCTATCAGCCAAATGGATTGCCTGGTTTCAAAAGATAACCGCGTATTAGGGAATCTGGAGACCGGTGCCATAGTGGGGACATCCAGCAATAAAAGAAAAGAGGCTGTATTAAGGTTCAGGCCTGACTTGAGAGTAAAGGATATCCGCGGCAACATAGAGGAACGGCTTAGCCAGCTGGATAAAGGGGATTTTGACGCGGTTATTATAGCGCATGCCGCGTTATTAAGGCTTGGGCTCGGCTACAGGATCAGCCAGATTATACCTGAAGATATACTGGCGCCGCATCCTTTACAGGGCAGGCTCGCAGTGCAGATCCGTAAAGACAGGCCAGACCTATTTAAGATATTCGGGAGGATCCATGAAAAATAAAAAAGGCAAAGTTTATATCATAGGCGCGGGCCCTGGCGACTGGAAGCTTATAAGCGTCAAAGGCCTTGAAAGATTGAAAAAAGCGGATGTCATCCTGTATGATTTCCTGGCCACAGACGAACTTCTGCGGTTCGCGAAAAAAAATGCCAGAATTATCTGTGTGGGCAAGCGGGACGGCATGCACCTTAAAGAGCAGTATGAGATAAATAAGATGCTTTTTAAATATGCAGGAAGCGGAAAATCCGTGGTGAGGCTTAAAGGAGGGGACCCGTTCCTTTTCAGCAGGGGCATAGAAGAGGCGCTTTATTTAAAAAATAGAGGTATTGATTTTGAGATCATCCCCGGGATTACATCCGCTTTCGCGGCCCCGGAAAGTTTCGGTATCCCACTTACCAGAAAAGGCAGGTTTTCCTCTGTGGCAGTGCTTACCGGCAGAAAGAGCAGTGGCGAGGAGCTGGACGCGCCTAAATGCGATACATTGATTTATCTTATGGCAGTCGGAAATATTAAAAAGGTGGTAAAGGCGGTAGTGGAGTCTGGCAGGGACAAGGATTCTCCGTGCGCTATTATTGAACGCGGCACTACTTCCGGGGAGAGGATAGTGACAGGGAGGCTGGACACTATCGCGGACCTGGCAGACAGGTTCTCAGTCAGGCCGCCCGGGATATTTATAGTGGGGGAAGTGGTGGGCTACGGGAAAAGGATATATGAGCATAAATATAAAAAAAGATGACCTGATATACCCTTATTTTATCCAGGGAGGCGTAAATAAAAAAAGCGCTATAAGATCTTTCCCGGGTGTTTACAGATTTTCTATAGACAGGCTCCTGAAGGATATTGAAGAGACGAGGCAGCTTGGCATAAAAAAGATTTTACT
>JAUYDX010000080.1 GCA_030691625.1 Candidatus Omnitrophota bacterium
GCGCCGAGCGAAGCGAGGAAGTTACCGCCTCAACCTCGTAGGTTGCGGTAAGCCGCAACCTACGAGGTTGAGGCGGTCTAACAAAAAAATGGGGGTGTGATTTGCAAATGAAATACATTTTAGCTATAGACCAGGGCACCACAGGTTCAAGGGCTGTTATTTACGATAAGCGAGGCAAGAACATAGCGAGCGCTTACGAGGAATTCAGGCAATATTTCCCAAAGCCAGGCTGGGTGGAGCACGATCCTGAGGAGATATGGCAGAGTGTAAATAATTCCATTCAAAAGGTCATTAAGAAGGTTCCGGCGGGCAGTATTCAGGCAATAGGCATAACAAATCAGCGCGAGACAACTGTTTTGTGGGATAAAATTACAGGAAGGCCTGTGTACAATGCTATTGTCTGGCAGTGCAGGCGCACAACCGGAAGATGCGATCAGCTGAAAAAGGAAAAAAGGACTGCTGAATTTTTCAGAAAAAGGACAGGCCTCCCGATAGACGCGTATTTTTCAGCAACCAAGATAGAGTGGATTTTGAAAAATGTGAAAGGCGCTTTGGATAAGGCCAGAAGCGGAAGATTATTATTCGGCACCGCTGATACCTGGGTTTTATGGAAATTGACAGGCGGGAAGATTCACGCCACTGATTATACGAACGCCTCCCGCACCATGCTTTTTAATATTGAGAAACTTAAATGGGATAGCGATATTTTAAAAAAATTCAAAATTCCAAAGAAAATTTTGCCTGAAGTAAAAAAATCTTCGGTTATTTTTGGAAGGACAGTAAAGACAGGAAAGCTTTCGGCAGGCATACCTATATCAGGGATTGCGGGCGACCAGCAGGCAGCATTGTTCGGCCAGGCGTGTTTTGAACCCGGCACAATAAAAAACACATACGGTACAGGGTGTTTTGTCTTATTGAATACAGGGAGGAAAAGGGTTGTTTCAAAATACGGACTTATCACAACGCTCGGCTGCGGGATAAAAGCAGAGCCTGTGTACGTACTGGAAGGCGCGATATTTATAGCAGGCGCTAGCATACACTGGATCCGCGACGGTCTGAAACTTTTAACCTGCGGGTGCGATTCAGAAAAAATGGCTATTGCGATTAAAGACAATGAAGGCGTATATTTTGTGCCTGCGCTTGTGGGGCTTGGCGCGCCATACTGGGATCAGGACGCGCGCGGCGCTATTTTCGGTATCACTAGAGGGACTAACGGGAATCACATTGTAAGGGCTGCGCTCGAGGCAATGTGCTATCAGACAAAAGATGTTTTGGACGCGATGGAAAAGGATTCAGGCCTAAAGATAAAAGACCTGAAGGTTGACGGAGGAGCCTCAGCGAATAATTTTTTATGCCAGTTTCAGGCGGATATTCTAAGGGCCAATGTAGTGAGGCCAAAGGTTATAGAGACTACCTCGCTTGGAGCAGCGTATCTGGCAGGCCTGGCAATAGGATATTGGAAGAATGCTCAGGATATAAAGAAGTGTTGGGAAAAAGACAGAGTGTTTAAGCCCAGGATGAAAAAAGCCCTGGCTTCAAAATACTACAGCGAGTGGTTTGGGGCAGTCAAAAGAACTCTTACTAAATGAAAACATATGATGTAGTTATAATCGGCGCAGGGGTGATCGGGACATCTATCGCCAGAGAACTGTCGCGCTACAGGCTCAATATCGCGCTTCTTGAAAAAGAGGAAGAGCCTGCGTTTGGCGTTTCAAAATCAAATTCAGGAATTATCCATCCAGGCACACAGAATCCTCCGGATTCCCTTAAGGGCCGCCTTTGCGTTCAAGGAAATATTCTCATAAGAAAGATCTCAAAAGAATTGGGCGTAGACTTTCAAGAGGCAGGGGAACTGATAGTCGGATTTAGCGAAGAAGACACAAAAGAGCTTTTACGCCTGAAAAAAGACGCTGAGGCGCTCGGTGTGCCTGGATTAAAGATTGTGGATAAGGCGTGGCTGAGGGAAAACGAGCCGAATCTTAATAGCGAGGCAGTTTCCGCGCTTTACGCCCCTACAGCCGGCATCATAAGCCCTTACCGCCTGGTGTATGGCCTTGCTGAAAATGCCATGAGGAACGGCGTTGAGATTTATACCGAGACTAAGGTTGAAGGCATAATCCGCGCCGGGGATAATTTTGAAATAAGCGTTTCAAAGGGTTCATTCAATGCAAGGCGGGTTATTAATGCGGCAGGTTTGTTTGCGGACGACATATCCGGGATGCTGGGCATCAGAGATTTTAAAATCAGGCCAAGGAAAGGCGAGGAATTCATACTTGATAAGAAAAAAGAAAATCTCGCAAATCATTTGATTTTTCCTTTACCTTCCAAAATATCAAAGGGCGTGCTTATTATAAAAACAGCTGACGGGAATCCCATGATAGGGCCTACCGCGGAGGACACGGAAGATAAATCTGACCTGGCCACTTCTGACAAAGGCCTTGAAAATGTCCTGAAGTCTGCCAGGCGGCTTGTGCCTTCAATAAACGATAAAGACATTATCGCTTACTTTGCCGGATTAAGGCCTGCGGCAGGCGATGATTTTATAATAAGGCATGAAGAAAAATCCCCCGGGTTTATAAATGTTGCCGGCATACAGTCTCCGGGGCTCACGGCAAGCCCTGCCATAGCGCTTCTGGCGCGGGATATCCTTAAAGATACAGGCCTTGCGCTCAGGAAAAAACTGATATTCCATCCGCATTGCAAAAAAAGTATACATATATTTTCAATGGCGCTTTCAAAGACAAAAGGCCTTATCGCGAAAGACGCGTCTTACGGCGATATCGTATGCAGGTGCGAGATGATTTCAGCGGGCGAGGTAAGGGACTCGATAAAACGCGGGGCCAGGACTATGGACGGCATAAAGTTCAGGACCAGGGCTCAGGGAGGTCGGTGTCATGGGAGTTTCTGTACTACAAGAATCATGAAAATCCTGGCTGAAGAAAGAAAAATCCCATTAACCGGAATAACAAAAAGAGGCAAGGGTTCAGAAATAGTAAAAAAGGACAGGGTTGATGATTAAAAAGGATCTGGTGATAGTCGGCGGCGGGCCCGGCGGCATGGCAGCTAGTGTTTCAGCGTATGAGAGCGGCATAAAGGATATTTTGCTTCTCGAAAGAGACCAGTATCTCGGAGGTATTTTAAACCAGTGCGTGCACACAGGTTTTGGCCTGGAGCATTTTAAAGAGGTTTTAACAGGGCCTGAATACGCTGAAAGGTTTATCGCCAGGCTTCAGGATATGCCGGGGATAGATGTGAGCTTAAAGTCACTCGCGGTTAAATTGACGCGGGATAAAACCGTCACGTTTTTAAAGCCAGGCGTGCTCCAGACAGTAAAAGCAGGCGCGATAATAATGGCCACTGGCTGCAGGGAAAAGACAAGAGAGATGGTGCATATACCAGGCACGAGGCCCAGCGGGGTTTTTTCAGCAGGCCTGGCCCAGAAATTGATAAACATAGAGGGGCTTTTGCCAGGTAAGGAAGTAGTTGTGGTTGGATCGGGCGATATCGGGCTTATAATGGCAAGGCGTTTTACCCTTGAAGGCGCAAAGGTAAAGGCAGTTATAGAAATTCAGGATAAACCAAGCGGGCTTTTGCGCAATATCGCGCAGTGCGTTGAGGATTTTAACATACCAATGTATTTCAGGCATAAGATATCCAGGATCCATGGCAGGGACAGGGTTGAAAAGGTAAGCGTTGTAAAGGTGGGTGATGATCTCAACGAAATCCCCGGGTCATTATTTGAAATAAAATGCGACACAGTGCTTATGTCCGTAGGCCTGATACAGGAAAACGAGCTTATTGACGCCAGCGGAATCCAGATTCAGGGGAACAATACAGATGTCCCTGGGATATTTGTCTGCGGCAACGCCCTTAAGATATACGATATCGTAGACTGGGTTACAAAAGATAGTTTTGCAGCCGGCAAACTCGCGGCTGAATATATAAAATAGTTCTCGACTCGCTGGCACTTTTATTCTTCGAGCTTGTCGAGAAGATAAAAGTGCCAGCTCGCTCGAACAATATTTGCATGACTAAGGTAACTAAAAAATTAACGTGTATAGAGTGCCCCAAGGGATGCAGGCTGGCTGTTGATGTTGATAACGGTAAGGTTGTGAAAGTCGCTGGCAATGAATGTCCTAAGGGCGAGAAATACGCGATATCTGAGATTGAAAATCCAGCCAGGATACTGACCTCGGCTGTTTTGAGCCAGGGGCTGGCTCTGAAAATGATACCTGTGAGAACAGATAATCCTATACCTAAATCCAGGATATTTGAGGCGATGGCTGAGATTAAAAAGATAAGAGTGAAAAAGTCCTTGAAAACCAGCGATATTATTGTTGAAAATTTTATGGGGCTGGGAGTGGATCTTATAGCCACGAGAAAGGCAAAATGAACAAGGAATTTTCCGCAGGCGCGGTGATTTTTAAAAAGGAAGGCGGGCAGATATTATTTCTTGTTATTTACAGCAGGAGAAATAATATATGGGGGTTTCCCAAAGGCCATATTGAATCAGGGGAAAGCGAAAAAGACGCGGCTATTAGAGAGATAAAAGAAGAAACAGGCCTGGATAATCTGCGCTTTGTTGAGGGCTTTTCGGAAAAAGTCATGTACGAGACTGTGAGCAAGCGTCTGCCTTTTAAAGGCCAAAGAATAGAAAAATATGTCACTTATTTTTTGTGCGAAACAAAGGATCAGTGTATAATAGTAGATGGCAGGGAAATCTCCGATTCCAGATTTTTGGCCTTAGGCGAAGCTGAGAAGCTGGTGAGATTCAGAAATCTTGTCAATATACTGAGGAAAGCCAATGAATTCCTGCATAAGGTATAAATTTTTGTATGTAATTTCAAAGTTACCACCTCAACCTCGTAGGTTGCGGCATGTTACTAATCTACAGCCGCAACCTACGAGGTTGAGGTGGTCTAACTTGATGATACCGGCGCTGTGTATTTCATTCTTGATGACCGGGTGTTCTGTTTTTAAAGCCACAGGTACGGTGGTAGGCACTGCAGGAAAGGTTGTTTATAATACAGCCAAAGTTACATGCCAGGTAGTGGGCACTACCGCTAAGGCAGCTGGAAAGACCGCAATCTTTACCGGAAAAGGCGTAAGGACAGTCGTAAACATGGCAGCAGGAAGGAATGTAGTGCCTCTTATAAAGCGCGGTTCAAGCCTTACTACTTTGGTGTTGCTGAACAGGAAGCTGAAGGAAGAGCTTGTGGTTGACACAGGCGCCACAGATACGGTTATATCATCCGCTCTCGCGAAAAAACTGGGCATATCTGTTAATAAGGGCGAAAATGTTTTATGCCAGGTGGCTGATGGAAGAAGCGTTTGCGGAAAACAGGTTCGTATCAAAGAAGTCAGGGTGGGAGGGGCTAAGGTCTACAATGTACAGGCGGTTGTGCTGGATTCAGGCGACATGGGAAACAGCCCTGGCCTTTTAGGCATGTCGTTCCTGGAAAATTTTGTATTCAAGGTGGATACGGAAAAACAGATACTGGTTCTTCAAAAAAGATAGAGATGCGGATTTGGGGCAGGGCCTATGGCTTACCTTGTGGGTATTTCTTTTTATGGGCATAACAGGTCTCCTGAGGTTTTTCTTCCCTCTTAATAAATCCAAATAAGCCATTTCAATCTAACAACTTGACACTTGTAACATTGTTACAAGTGTCAAGTTGTTTGGGGTTGACAAGGGATAAATTATGTGGTATATTTAAGGTAGTTGATAATTAAGATAATTAACTATCAAGGAGGTTAAATATGAAGGTTTCTCTGTATGAATTTGCCGATCGTATAAATGATATCGTACCCATCATGATAAGGGAATTCGCGAAATACCAGGTGAATGAGCTGTCTAAAGGCAAGATCACGCTTCCACAGTTTTTGATACTTGGTTTCCTTGAAAAAAGCGGCGAAGCTAAGATGAGCGGCCTGGCCAGTTTCATGGCTGTGAGCACTGCTGCCATGACAGGGACAGTGGACAGGCTTGTGAGATACGGATATGTCACCCGGGAACCGGAACCTAAAGATAGGCGGGTTATCAAGATCAAGATTACCTTAAAAGGAAGAGAGCTGGTGAAGAAGATCAACTCACAGCGCAGGCAGATGATCGTTGACATATTCGGGAAGATTTCCGAAGCTGACCGGTCTGATTATTTGAGGGTTCTCACAAAGATAGAGGAAATACTATCGAGGCAGTCCTGATGAAAAAAACAATAAGATTATTTATTGGAACCAGCCTGGCCGTCAGTTTTATTTTCTTAATATTTTCCCAGTGTTTTGCTGAGAACATTAAGTCTAGTAAACTGACTTTGGACGAATGCTATCAGCTGGCGCTCAAGCAAAGCGAGACAATCGCGATTAATTCTGAGATTATCAAGGAAGCTGAGGCGCATTTTACGCAGGCGCTCGGCGCGATCTTGCCCCAGGTCTCTTTTGTGCGGACCCAGACTAATCAGGATTCAGAAAGGGCTTTTAGTTCTTATAATCATAATGGGAGTTTTGAGAGTAAGTTTGTTTTCAAACAGACCCTCTTTTCCGGTTTTAAAGAATTTGCAGGTATGGCAGGCAGCCGCCTCGAACAGAAACAGCGTATTAATGAAAAAAAGAGGGCGGAAGAACTGCTTTTTGTGGACGTGTCTGATGCCTTTTATCTTTTGCTGGAAGAGCAGGAAGATTTAAAGACCATGGGGCTGATCCGCAAGGCATTAAACGATAGGATCCTTGAGCTAAAAAAAAGAGAAGACATCGGGAGGTCCAGGCATAGCGAAATAGTCAATACCGAAACCCAGCTTTATAATATCGAGGCGGAAATACAGCTTGTTAAAAGCCAGGAGCTTATCGCCAAGGAACTCATGGCTTTTCTTATAGGCAGGGATCCTGGAGCGTTGCTTGACAAAGAAGATACCCCTGATTCCCTGGAGCCTGAGTCGTTTTATACCGATAATTTTAGATCAAGATCTGACGTTAAGGCATATGACTTTGCGGCAGGCGTTGCTAAAAAAGAGGCTTACATCGCAAAGGCCGCTCTTCTTCCTACAGTAACGGTGGAAGGTAACTATTATGAAAAACGCAACACAGCTCCTCTGGATACCACCTGGTCTACCGTGCTTAAAGTTAGTGTGCCTATTTTTGAAGGCACGACCACATATGGAAACATAGCAGAGGCCAATGCCGAATCCCGGGAAGCAGAACTGGAATACGCCCGAGCGAAACGCCTGGCGATCCAGGATATACATGATTCCTACATCAATGCCTATTCAGCCATACTCAGGTCCAATGCCATGGAAAAGGCCTTAAAGTCCGCGGAATTAAATTATTCCCTGCAAAAAGATGATTATAAAAATAATCTGGTATCAAATCTCGAGGTGTTGACAGCTATCCAGAATTTTAGCAATACCCGCAGGGATTATATGCACGCGCTTTATGAGAAAAAGCGCATGTACTGGCAGTTAAAGGCGGCAGCCGGTCATATCATAGAGGATAAAATTCAATGACGCTTTCTGACATAGCGATTAAAAATCCGGTTTTTGCCTGGATGCTGATGTTCGGGCTTATACTGTTCGGCATTATCAGTTTCAGTATGCTGGGCGTAAGCCAGCTGCCGGATGTGGATTTTCCGGTTGTTTCTGTAAGCCTTACATGGGAGGGGGCTGCCCCTGAGGTCATGGAATCAGACGTGGTGGATGTTGCCGAAGGCGCTATAATGGGCGTTCAGGGCGTGCGCGATGTCTCGTCTCAGATAAGGCAGGGAAACGCTACTGTTACAGTTGAATTTGACCTGGACAGGGATATTGACGTGGCGATGCAGGATATACAGACAAAGATCGACCAGGCTCAGAGAAATTTCCCCAAGGACATGGATCCCGCGGTTGTGACCAAAACCAATCCCGATGACCAGCCTATCATATTTCTTTCAATATATTCCGAAAAGATGTCTCTGCGCGATTTGATGACATATGTCCAGAATCACGTAAAAGACAAGTTTTCCACTATCAGCGGAGTGGGAGAGATATTTTTAGGCGGATTTGTGGACAGAAATCTACGCATATGGGTGGATGCGGATAAGCTTGACCAGTATCAGCTGACAGTCGGCGATATTGTCAGCGCGGTGCAGGAAGAGCACCAGGAAATACCTGCCGGCAGGATTGAGGCAAAGGAAAAGGAATTCAATATCCGCGTTATGGGAGAAGCCATGACCACGGAGGAATTTGAAAATATTCTGATCCCGAAACGCGCAGGGCAGCCTGTGTATAAGCTGATTTATTTGAAAGATGTCGCTTCTATCGAAGACGGCCTTGCAGATATAAGGCGGATTGTGCGCAGTTCCGGAAAAACAGCCATTGGTATGGGTATTCGTAAACAGCGCGGAGCTAATGAGGTTGAAGTAGCGCATAAGGTTTTAAAGCGGCTGGAAGAGGTTAGAAAAACGCTTCCTGAAGGCATGCAGGCTGTTGTGCGTTTTAATCGTACCAAGTTTAGTGAAGATTCTATCCATGAATTGACATTTACTCTTTTCCTTTCAGCGATCCTCACTTCTCTTATTTGCTGGCTTTTTCTTGGTTCATGGAGCGCAACTTTAAATATTTTACTCGCCATCCCGACATCTATTTTAGGCGCGTTTATTGTCCTTCATTTTTTAAAATTTACTCTTAATACTTTTACTGTTCTTGGGCTTTCTCTTGCTATCGGTATTGTTGTCGACGACGCTATCATGGTCCTGGAGAATATTGTGCGTTACAGGGAGAAGGGCGTAGATCAGGTTGAGGCCGCGAGGCATGGCGCGCGCCAGATCACATTCGCCGCGCTGGCCGCTACGATTGCGCTTATTTCAATCTTTCTGCCCGTGGCTTTTATGTCAGGAATAATAGGGAGGTTTTTTTATCAATTCGGCATGACTATTTCTATAGCTGTGGCTATCTCTCTCTTGGAGGCTTTAACGCTTGCGCCAATGCGATGTTCCCAGTTTCTTGAAATAGGAAAACGTAAGACTTATATAGGAAAAAATATTGATAAGGGCCTTCAATATCTGGCAGGACGTTATCATACCGGTCTTACCGTGGCTTTAAATAATAGAAAAAAGGTAGTTGTTTCCGCTATTCTTTTTTTTATCGGGTCTCTTTTGTTCCTAGGGCTTTTGCGGAAAGAATTTGTTCCGGCTCAGGACCAGAGTATGTTTATGTGCAGGATACAGACGCCTGTAGGATCTTCCATTACCTTTACAGACGAACGTTTTAAAAAAGCGGAAGAGTTTGTTTTGTCCAGGCCTGAGGTGAAAGGCGCGATTAGTATTATAGGCGGTTTTGGAGGAGGAGAGGTAAATTCCGGGATGTTTTTTGTAACGTTTAAAGACCCTAAAGAGAGGCCTGTGGTTCCTCCCGCAAGGCGCCGGCTTTCCCAGGCTGAATTAATGGCGTTGTTCCGCAAAAACTTGAATCAGATACCTGATATTAAGGCTACTATCCAGGATTTGTCGCTTTCCGGATTTTCCGCGCAGAGAGGATATCCTATTGAATTTTCAGTGCGGGGTCCTGATTGGGAAACACTGGCTGAGTGCTCAGAAAAGATCCGCAAGGAAATGGAAAAAAGCGATCTTATGGCAGACGTGGATACTGATTATCTGGTGGCTATCCCTGAAATCCGCATTATACCGGATCGTCAGAAAGCAGATGCCAGGGGCGTCAGC
Organism: Candidatus Omnitrophota bacterium; assembly: GCA_030691625.1. Taxonomy (GTDB): domain Bacteria; phylum Omnitrophota; class Gorgyraeia; order Gorgyraeales; family Gorgyraeaceae; genus UBA10183. Next base: position 9,686 of record JAUYDX010000080.1, read on the forward strand.
GTTAATACGATCGGAAATACTGTTAATTCTCTTATAGGAGGAGAGCGCATAGGGAAGTATACAAGAGACGGCAGGCGCTATGATGTTAGGGTCCGGTTAATACCTTCTCAGCGCGCCGAGGCTGAGAATATAGATAGATTATGGGTGTGGAATAACAGGGGAGAACAGGTTAATTTGAAAGATGTTATCAATATCACAGAAAAACTGACCCCGCTGACTATTACCCGCAAAAACAGAGAAAGGGCTATTTCGATTTTTG
>JAUYDX010000012.1 GCA_030691625.1 Candidatus Omnitrophota bacterium
CAGGTAATACCTACCAGGAATCAGACACAGGGGTTGTGCTGGAAGTTACCCCGCAGATTTCCAAGGACGGTTATGTAACCATGAATCTGAAACCGAGCGTTACTGAATTAGAGCTTTCAAGATTTTCAGGGGCGTATGACACCCACAAGAGAGGCACAGAGACAACTGTTATGGTCAAAGACGGGGAAACAGTGGTCATAGGAGGCCTTATTAAGGCCAAGCATGAACGCGGGGTTAAAAAAGTCCCGTTTTTAGGAGACATACCCATAGTGGGCGCGGCGTTCCGTTATAAAACCAGGGATGATTCTGACAAAGAACTGATAGTGTTTATCACCCCTATTATCGTAAAAGACAGTTCTTATGCGGCGCTTGGCAGTATCTCTGAGCGAGAACAGGAATCCCCTAAGGCGGTAAGGGAAAAAGAGATAAACACGGTCCTGGACCTATTCGGCGGATAATGGGGGAGAGGCTTCAATTGATCCCGCTGTTGAAATAAAAAATAAGGCTGCCGATATTGTAAAAAGTCAGCGGAAAATTACGGCACTGAGAACAGCCGAAAGGCCGGGTCAACGCCGGCATTGAGACGATGAAAAAGATTAGAGAAAAACTGGGCCAGATATTGTTGAAAGAAGGCCTGGTCACAGAAGAACAATTGGAAAAGGCCCTTGAGATCCAGAAAAAAGACGGTTCAAGGCTTGGGGATACCCTGATAAATTTGGGGATAGTTACGGAAAAGGACATTGTCATAGCAATGGCAAAGCAGCTTTCCATCCCTTACGCCTCATACGCAAAAGGCCTTTTAAAGCCGGCGGAAAACCAGGACCTGGCAAAGTTAATACCAGAGGATTGCGCCCGCAAGAGTATACTGCTCCCCATCTCCAGGCATTTAAACTCTCTCACAGTGGCCTTTATGGACCCGCTGGACCTTATAACCATAGATAATCTGAAACGCATGACAGGGTGCGAAATAAATCCTATTATCGCCACTAAGTCGGACCTGCAGAGGGCCATAACAGAGTTTTACGGCAAAGAGGACCTGCTGAAAGACGCTATAAGCGACTCTTATGAATTGGAAGAGTTTAAAATAGAAAAGGATAAAGACCAGGACCAGGACCTGAGCCTGGATGACCTGATCGCGAGGGCTGAAGAGGCGCCTGTAGTAAAACTCGTGGACCTGATATTGATGCAGGCCATAAGGGACAGGGCCAGCGATATACACATAGAGCCTTTTAAGAATAAGATCAATATAAGGTACAGGATAGACGGCGTGCTTTATGAGATACCTCCTCCTACCAGGCATCTTCTGCCTGCTATTGTTTCCAGGATAAAAATATTATCAAATCTGGACATAGCGGAGCGCAGGCTTCCGCAGGACGGGGCGTTTTATGTAAAGGTGGAGAATAAGGGCATTGATATACGCGTGTCCACCATACCCGCCATATTCGGGGAAAAGGTGGTAATGAGGATACTGGATAAATCAGCCACGCCTCTTAACCTGGGCGACCTGGGTTTTGATCCTGAAGAATTGGAGAAATTCAGAAGGTCCATCAGCAGCCCAAACGGCCTGGTGCTTATCACAGGGCCTACAGGAAGCGGAAAAACCACGACATTATACGCGGCCCTGAATGAGATAAAAAGCCCGCATAAGAATATCTCAACAGTAGAGGATCCTGTGGAATACAAGATGGAAGGCATAAACCAGGTCCAGATAAAGCCCAGCATAGGTTTTACCTTTGCGAGCGCCCTAAGGGCATTTTTAAGGCAGGACCCTGACATCATAATGGTGGGAGAGGTAAGGGATCTGGAGACAGCCCAGATATGCATAAGGGCGTCTCTCACAGGCCATCTTGTATTGAGCACCCTGCACACAAACGACGCTCCAAGCGCCATATCGAGGTTAATAGACATAGGCCTTGAGCCGTATCTGATAAGCTCTTCATTGATAATGGTTGGGGCGCAGAGGCTGGTAAGAAGATTGTGCCCTGAATGCAAAGAGGCGTATGAGACAACACCCGCGCTGGCAAAGGACTTCGGGATAAAGCAGGAACTTTTATATAAACCAAAGGGGTGCGATTTCTGCAGTCACACAGGTTACAGGGGCAGGGTGGCTATATATGAGATAATAATGGTAAATGATAAACTGAGGGAATTGATCGCCAGGGGCGCTTCGCTTACGGAGATTAAAGCTAAGAGTAAAGAAGGAGGATTGAGATCGCTTTTGGAAAGCGGGATAAGAAAGGCAGAAGAGGGCATGACAAGCGTTGAAGAGGTGCTTAGCATAACGCTGGTGGCCGGGGAAAGTTAAAAAGAGGAATAAAGATGCCATTTTTTAAGTACGTAGCAAGAGATAAATCAGGGAAGCTGGTAGAGGAAGTAATAGAGGCGGTTAACCAGGAAGACCTCATCAGCGGTTTGCAGGCGAGAGGGCTTCTTGTCATATCTGTCGGGCTGCCGCCGGAAATAAAAGTGAAGAAAAGGGCTGACAGAAAATATCACAGAGGGGTCAGGGCAGGGGATCTTATCTTATTTTCAAGGGAACTGGCAACTCTTTTAGGCGCGGGCGTCACCCTCATAAGCAGCCTTGATATATTATGCAAGCAGATAGAATCCCAGACGCTTCTCATGGCAGTGGAGCAGATAAAAAAAGACGTGGAGGGAGGGTATACTTTTCAGAACGCCTTAAAAAAGCACGACAAGATATTTTCTCCTTTCTGGATCAATCTGGTCCAGACCGGAGAGGCATCAGGGCATTTGCCGTCGAGCCTTGACCAGGTGGCAGGGTATCTGGAGGAGAGTTACGAGCTGAAGAGAAAGATAGTGTCAGCCCTCGTCTATCCTATTATACTGGTATGTGTAGCCGTGACAGCTATAGCTATATTCCTGTTGAAGATAGTGCCTATATTTTCAGAGATATTCAAGGGATTCGGGGTCGAGCTCCCTATTTTGACGCAGGTTATAATCAGTATCAGCAATGTCCTGAGGCGTTATTTTTTAATTGCGCTAGGGATAGTGGTCGCGATGGTTTTTCTTGTCCGCAAATATATATCTACTGAGGCAGGCAGTTGGAAATTTGACGACCTTAAACTGAAACTGCCTATCGTAGGCCCTCTTATGCGCGAGATAGCCACGGAGCGTTTCGCGAGCGGCTTAGGCACGCTGATTAAAAGCGGAGTACCCATGCTGCACGCGCTTGAGATATCAGAAAAGACAGCCGGGAATAAGATCATAGAAAAGGCCTTAAGGGATGTAAGGCTGGCTGTTAAAGACGGCAAGCCCATAGCCCAGGTCATGCAGGATACGGGGCTTTTCTCTCCGCTCGTGGTCCAGATGATAAACGTGGGAGAGGAGATAGGGGAACTGGGCAAGATGCTGGACAGGGTGGCGGCATTTTATAAAGAGAGGGTCAATACATTTGTCACAAGGCTCACTACAATGTTCGAGCCGATAATACTTGTTTTTATGGGTATTGTGGTGGGTATTCTAGTGGTGGCTATGTTTATGCCGATATTCAGCATATCCAGCGCTATAAAGTCATCGGGGTAATGCGCGATAATTTAAAATTTATTTGACATATTGTATTTATAAAGTATAATTAATTGTAATAAAACGAAAAAGGAGGGGGCAATATGAATAAGCATGGTTTTACGCTGGTTGAAGTACTGATAGTTGTTATTATACTTGGTATTCTCGCGTCAATAGGAATACCTCAGTTCGCGGCATCTATTGAAAAGGCAAAAGGCGGAGAGGCGAGGGCAGGCCTGGGCCATATCCAGACAGGCGAAAAGGTATATTTCGCGGAACAGGAAACTTACGTAACCAACGCGGCTGTATTAGATATTTCTTTAAGCCAGAAATACTGGACATTTGCAGTAAGCGTCCCTGATTCCACGCATTATACAGCTATAGCTACAAGGTTAGGCGGCACATGCGAAGACCAGGTAATAACACTGGATCAGGATGGGACAATAGACGGCAACTGGAGACATCTGGATTAATAAGTAATCCATAAATCGCTGTTTTCTTATTTCTTTTATAGGTTATAAAAAAAAGGGGGAGATATGTCCTCTAAAAAAGGTTTTACGCTATTAGAGGTTCTTATTGTCGTAATTATTATAGGCATCCTGGCTTCCTTGGCTTTGCCTAACTATATAACATCCCTGGAAAAGGCGCGCTCGGGAGAGGCAGTTACGAACGTAGGTTCTATTAAGAATGCTATAGACAGGTATTGGTATGAGAATGGCAATATACAAACTGCGGCTGGCGCAACTATTACTACCGCTAATTTAGATGTAACTATTACCAGCACTTTGTATGCTTATGTAATTACTGACGATGAAACAGACGCTGATACTCTGGTATATACCATTACCGCAACGCGGAACGTAGGCGCTACTGCATATACGGTAACATGGATACAAGAAAGCGCTACTGAAGGGCATCTTTATAGAAGCTTGAATCTCGGAGGGCCTGTTGCCCCTTAAAAATTGTGCGTAATAAAAGCGCGGTATATAGAGGTATTAGAAAACAGGGTTTTACATTTATAGAGCTTTTAGTAGTAGTAATTATTGTAGGTATATTTCTGGCAATAGCCTTGCCTGTATTTACCAAGAATATAGAAAAATCAAAGACAGGCGAGGCCATCACTACACTTAATCTTATCAGGATGGCTGAAAAAGATTATTTCCTTGATAATAACATATATACCTCAGATATCTCTAAGTTAATAATAGATGATACCAGCCTCCCTGATGGATCAAATAGGTATTTTGATTATACGATACTGCCAGGCGCGGGCGCGAATAATTTTACAGCCAAGGCCGCAAGGAGAGACGGCCCATATGGCCCTTCAGGCACAGGCGATTATTACACTATAGATAAAGACGGCGCCATAGATAGCTCTAACGGCCATTTTATATTATAACCTATGAGAATATTCAGGATAACATTCAAGGGCTATAAAATCGGCTTTACTCTTACAGAACTGCTGATAGTCATAATCATTGTAGCCATAGTGGCTGTGCTGGCGCTTCCCATGCTCATAAAGACAATAGAAAAGGCAAAGCTCGGAGAGGCTGCCACAAACCTGAATCTTATAAGGACAGGCGAGAAGATATATTTTCTGGAGTATGGCACGTTCTATTATGACACTCTTGATGTAGCCGAAGGCGGTTTAAGCGACCTGAATCTGGAAAATCCAAATAAGGACAACGCGTATTTTGACTACAAGATAGAAAATGGAGATAGTTCTGATTTTACTATAAGCGCCACCAGGAAGGAAACCGCCCCAAGCCCATATGCCAACCAGGAGTACACAATAAATAAAAGCGGCACCATTTCAAAAACAGACCCAACAAACCCCTTAGATCCGCCTAACTAATATGTCAGATAAAAAAGGCCTTACCCTGACAGAGGTCATTGTATCAGCATTGATAATAGCTGTATTGGCAGCAGGGCTTTTCGGCTCGTTTGCCGGGGCTCAGCGTTTTATTAACCGCGCAAAACACAGGGCACAGGCATATAATTTCGCGATGGAGGCCATGGACAGGCTGAGAAGCGTTTACGAGTATAATGATGACCCGCAGATGAATATAACCAATATTAATGACGATTCAGATGATCATTTAGAATCAGATATATGGACGGCTATTATTCAAGGCGATATGGATAGTGAAAATATAGGCGGGACCCTTAAATACGACGTGACTGATCCGGGCGGGGTGTCAGATGATGGTTATAAAACAGTAACTGTTAAGGTGCGCTGGGATGAGCCTACTTTTAATACGCCATAATAAGTTAGGCC
>JAUYDX010000098.1 GCA_030691625.1 Candidatus Omnitrophota bacterium
TTATCGCCTCTATCTTCGCGAGGATATTATTCAGGTAATTCAGGGATTTAATCTGAGGGTTCAGCGCCTCGGGTATATTCCTGGGCGTGGGCACTGTAATAATGCTCAAACCTTCTTTATACAATGACTCAGGGTAAAGCTTGATGCTGTCTGTTATGATAATGATAGACGCGTTTTTGCACTTTCTCGGATCAAGCCCGAGATCCCCTACGCCTCTTGTCGCAATAAGCCTGATATAAGCGTTATCCAGATTATTCAGCTTGAGCGTATCCACTACAGCTTTTATCATCTCTTCTTTTGTAAGGGAAATACTTAGCATGATCCCGTGAGCTGATTCATACAATCTGTCTATATGCTCTTTCAATTTAAAAACAAGCCTGTCGTATGAACGTATGCCTTCAAACACTCCGTCTCCATACAGAAGCCCGTGGTCAAAAACAGAAATCTTTGCCTGGTCCTTTTCGAAATATTCGCCATTGATATAAACCTTTAAACTCATAAAACCCTCCCGTCTTTCATTTCCACGATCTTGTCCGCTTTTTTAGCTATCTCCTTGTCGTGCGTTACAATAATAATGGCCGTCTTATGTTTTTTATTAAGCCCGAATAATATGCCCAATATCTCCTGGCCCATCTCAGAATCCAGGTTTCCCGTAGGCTCGTCACAGAGAAGCGCCTTAGGATTATTCGCAAGCGCCCTCGCTATCGCGACCCTCTGCTGTTCCCCTCCTGAGAGTTCGCCTGGCCTGTGATGCGCCCTCTTGGCCAGCCCTACATCTTCCAGTAAAATCTCCGCTCTGTTTCTGCTGGCCTTCTTAGCTTCGCCGCGTATCATCGCAGGCAGCATCACGTTTTCCAAAGCTGTGAATTCAGGAAGCAGATGATAAAACTGAAAGACGAATCCTATTTTCTGATTCCTGAACCTGGCCCTTCTGGCGTCATCCATGCTGTAAAAATCAGAATTGTCCAAAAATACTTTTCCGGAGCTAGGTTTATCTATTCCGCCCAGGATATGCAAAAGCGTGGACTTGCCTGCGCCCGAAGGCCCTACAATAGCTATTATCTCGTCTTTTCTTAATTCCAGGCTCACGCCTTTTAAGACATGCAGTTCCTTTTTCCCGTCTTTGTATATCTTGTGTATATTATCAGCTCTAAGCATGTATACAAAATCCCAAACAACTTGACACTTCAAACAATGTCACAAGTGTCAAGTTGTTACTCGTAGCGGAGCGCTTCTACAGGCTCCATCCTGGCTGCCTGCCAGGAAGGATAAAGCGTTGACACCAGGCTTATCAGTACTGCCGCGATTATGACAGTAATCGAATCCGAGAGTTCAAGATTCACAGGAAGCCTGTCTATGTAATAAATGTCCCTAGGCAATTTTATAAACTGGTACGTTTTCAATAAATAACAAAGCCCAAAACCGCCTATCGCGCCTAATAGAGTGCCTGTAAAACCTATAAGAAAACCGTCCAGCATAAATATCTTTCTTATGCTCTTATTGTCAGCGCCTATTGATTTAAGTATGCCGATATCCTTTGTCTTTTCCATGACCATCATTATGAGGGTGCTGGCTATATTAAAACACGCCACCACCACTATGAGCGCGAGTATTATAAACATAGTTATCTTTTCCAGCTTAAGCGCGCTAAAGAGATTCTTGTTTAATTCTGTCCAGCTCCTCACCCAGTAATCAATGCCTATCTCTCTCTGGATATCTTTTTTTATGCTGTCGGCGTTATTTACATTGTCCACCCTTATGCCTATGCCGCCCGCTACATTTCCGGTAGAATAAAAATCTTGAGCTCCTTCCAGACTCGTAAACATGAGGCTCATGTCGTATTCGAACATACCTGAATTAAAGATGCCTGTTATATTGAAATCTTTTGGCTTGGGGCTGACCGCGGATATAAGAGAAATAGTATCTCCTATATTTAATCCCAGTCTCAAAGACAGCTCCTTGCCTATTATTACAGTATTTTCTTTCAGGTCCAGCGTTCCCGATTCCATGTATTTCTGTATATTAGTAACGTCTTTTTCTCTGACAGGGTCTATGCCTCTTAATATCACGCCCATGACCTGCTCGCCCTGCCTTATAAGGGCCTGGCCATTTATAAAAGGTGAGCTCGCTTTTACATGCGCTATCTTATTTATCTCGCTGACAAGAGCGTTGTAATCAGCGATTCCGCCATCCTTTTCTATTATTATATGGGAATTCGTGCCCACTATTTTTTCGCGCAAATCCCTGTCAAAACCGCTCATTACAGCCAGGACCACGATAAGCGCTGTCACTCCCAAAGCCACGCCCATTATGGAGATAAGGCTTATGATGGAAATGAATTTTTCCTTGCGCTTTGATACCAGATATCTGAAAGCAATCCAAAATTCGTATGGCATTTGTTTACCATGTCCAACTTCGCAAGTTGCCCAATTGGGCAACTTGCGAAGTTGGACAAAGGTCAATTTCCTTATGCTTCTGGTTTTAATTGCGGGAACAGGATCACATCGCGTATAGACGGCTGGTTCGCGAAAAGCATAACCATCCTGTCTATGCCTATGCCAAGCCCGCCTGCGGGCGGCATCCCGTATTCCAGCGCCCTTACAAAATCTTCATCTATCTTTTTCACGCCTTCCTGGCCGATCAGCTGTTCCTCAAATCTTTTTTTCTGCTCTATGGGGTCATTTAGCTCTGAATAAGCGTTAGCTATCTCCATCCCGCCCATAAAGAGTTCGAACCTGTCTGTTAAAAGAGGGTTGTCTTTTTTTCTTTTTGCCAGAGGGCAAAGCTCCGCGAATAAGTCTATCACAAATATCGGCCTGGCCCCTGTTTCAGGCTCAAGCATTTCTGTAATGATATTGGCTATCTGCGAACGGGTAATATCCTTGGCCTTGAAATCCACGCCTTTAGCCTGAAGCTTCTTAATCCACGCCTCGGAAGAGTCATCAGGATTTATATCAAATTTCTTTTTGATCTCTTCCGCAAATGACCATCTCGGCCATGGAGGTGTAAGGTCAATAAGCTCTTCCCCAAATTTTATCTTATTTGTTCCCAGGACATCGTTTGCCGTATAATTAAAAATCTCCTCTGTAAGCTGCATCATGCCTGCGCAATCAGAATAAGCCTCGTATATCTCTATCATTGTAAATTCAGGATTATGTCTTACTGAAATGCCCTCGTTCCTGAAATTTCTGTTCAGTTCGTACACCTTATCGAATCCTCCCACGAGAAGCCTTTTAAGATAAAGTTCGGGAGCGAGGCGCAAATACAAATCAATATCAAGCGCGTTGTGATGGGTCTTAAACGGCTCTCCGGCAGCTCCTCCTGCCATTGACTGCATCATGGGCGTTTCAACCTCAAGAAATCCCTTTTTATCCAGCATCTCTCTTATTTTAGAGATTATGCGGCTTCTAACCTGAAAAACCTTGCGAACTTCTTCATTGACTATCAAATCCACATATCTCTGCCTGTATCTAGTATCCACATCCTTAAGGCCATGCCATTTTTCAGGCAATGGCCTCAGGCCTTTGGCAAGGATTGTTATTTCCTCGGCATTTATTGTGATCTCGCCTGTATGGGTTTTGAAAAGTTTCCCCTTAACCCCTAATATATCCCCTATATCTAATCTTTTAAATATATTATTATATATATCCTTGCCTAAAATATCTGCCTTGACATATACCTGTATCCTGGAACTCGCGTCTCTCAGGTCAAAAAAGCTGGACTTGCCGTGCTCTCTCAAAGCAGTGATGCGGCCCGCTGTCTGCACAGAATCCCCTTCTTTTAATTCCTTGAACATTGCTTCTATGGTAGCAGGCTTATCAAAGCGCCTGCCATACGGTTCAATGCCTATCTCTTTGATGGCATTTAACTTATCAAGCCTCTGCTGGACATACTCGTTCATATCTTCCATATAAACTCCGGATTTTTGTTTAATTATATATTAATATGCTATATAGTGTCAATATAAATAGGATGGTCCACGCTTGCCAGCCCCGGCAGGCCTAACTATAAGCATTACTTGGCATAGAAAAGAGGTGGGACTTTCTCTATAAACTGGTATTTACGATATCGCTCAATGCATTGAAAGTTTCTTCTGGTTTATTCATCAGGTTGAATTTTACTGCCTGCTGAATAAATACCTGGATATAAAATCCCTGGGGGTCAAGCTTGCGGATAAAAGATAATATGTCGCCCTGTGGAAATGCATTAAATATAATCCCAGCGAGCTCGGGAAAATTTGCATCGGATATAAAGGCATAGTAGAGAAAAGTAGGATTATTACCGGGATT
>JAUYDX010000054.1 GCA_030691625.1 Candidatus Omnitrophota bacterium
AACAACTTTACACTTGTGACAATGTCACAAGTGTAAAGTTGTTGAGGAGGACATATGTTTCAGGGCGCGATGACGGCGCTAGTAACGCCGTTTAAAAAAGGAAAAGTAGACGAGAAGAAATTAGCCGAGCTCGTGGAGTTTCATATAAAAAACGGGACTTCGGGCATTGTGCCGTGCGGCACAACCGGAGAATCAGCCACGCTTTCTTATGAAGAGCATGACCGCGTAATAGAGGTGGTGATAGAGGCGGCGAATAAAAAAATACAGGTTATAGCGGGCACAGGTTCCAATAGCACTGCTGAAGCCCTGATGCTCACAAAACACGCTAAAAAAGCAGGGGCTGACGCGTCTTTACAGGTGTCTCCTTATTATAACAGGCCTACGCAGGAGGGGCTGTATCAGCATTTTAAGACCATAGCGGAAGAGATAGACCTTCCGATGATCGTGTATAACATTGCCTCAAGGACAGGCGTGAACATAGAGCCTGAGACAATGGCCAGGATGAGCAAGGTAAAAAACATAGTCGGCGTCAAAGAATCCAGCGGTAACCTGGAGCAGATGGCAAGGATACGTTATTTATGCGGGGAAAAATTTGATCTCGTATCAGGGGATGACGGCCTTACATTGCCGGTAATGGCAATAGGCGGCACAGGCGTTATCTCTGTTGTAAATAATATTGTGCCCAGGGATGTTGCGGATATGGTGGCGAAATTCAAAAAAGGGGATATAGATGGCGCCAGAAAATTACATTATAAATTACTGCCTCTGGTAAAGGCTGTATTCTTGGAAACCAACCCAATACCTGTTAAAACAGCAATGGGGCTTATGGGCATGATAGAGCCTGAACTCAGGCTTCCTATGTGCCCCATGTCTGAGGCGAATCTGGAGAAACTCAAAAAAGCCCTTAAAGACTACGGCCTACTTTAAACAACTTGACACTTGTGACAATGTTACAAGTGTCAAGTTGTTGGGGGAGTAAGAGGAGGAAAGGCAATGATAAGGATAGCGATAAGCGGGATATCGGGCAGGATGGGGATGAGGATAGGCGCGCTTGCGGGGCAGGATAAGGACATAGAGATAGCGGGCGCGATAGAGGCGTCATCCAGCCCTGCGATAGGGAGAGATATAGGAGAATTGCTTGGAATCGGCAAGATGGGGAAAAAGGTAGAGGCAGATTTTAAAAATTTAGCGTCTCTATGCGATGTATTGATAGAATTTACCAGCCCTGGCGCCACGCTGGAGCACCTGGATACAGCTATTAAAAATAAAAAGGCAGTGGTGATAGGGACCACAGGGTTTTCAAAAGAAGAGGCAGGGAAAATAAAAGAAGCGTCAAGTAAAATTCCTATAGTATTTTCTCCGAATATGAGCGTGGGGGCTAATCTGTTATTTAAGATAACAGAAGAGGTCGCAGGCGCATTGGGAAAAGACTACGCAGTGGAAATAGTGGAAGCGCATCACGATCAGAAAAAAGACGCGCCGAGCGGGACCGCTAAAAGATTAGGCGAGGCAGTCAGCAAGGTAAAAGGCAAAATACCTCCGATACATTCTGTAAGATTAGGGGATATTGTCGGAGACCATACTGTGATATTCGCCGGGAATGGGGAGCGGATAGAACTTACGCACAGGGCTCATTCAAGGGACGCCTTCGCGAAAGGATCTATTAGCGCGGCAAAATTCCTGGCTGGGAAAAAGCCGGGATTGTATACGATGGCGGATGTAATAGGGGCGTGAGTTCTCGACTACGCTTTCGCAGTTAGTTCTGAAGTCCGCTCGAACAGTATTATTAATAAGAGGAAAATATGGGATTTGAATTCAGTGATAGATTAAAAAAGCTTCCGCCGTATTTATTCGTGGAGATAGATAAGGCAAAAAGAAAGGCCCGTTCTGAAGGACGGGATATTATAGATCTCGGGATAGGAGATCCTGATGAGCCTACCCCGCAGGAGGTAATAGAGTCTCTTTACAAAGCAGCGCAGGATTCTAAAAATCATCATTATCCTCTGGATCAGGGAAGTTCTGTCTTCAGGGAGAGGATCGCGAAATGGTACGGGGATAGATTCGGGGTAGAGCTTGATCCCGAAAAAGAAGTGCTTCCTCTTTTAGGTTCAAAAGAAGGCATAAGTCATATGCCGCTCGCGTTTCTAAATCCCGGCGATGTTTCACTAATTCCTGATCCGTGTTATCCGCCGTATAAAGGCGGGACGATATTCGCGGGAGGCACTCCATATCTAATGCCTTTAAGGCAGGAGAATAATTTCCTGCCGGATTTAAATAAAATAGAAAAATCAGCTTTGAAAAAAGCGAAAATAATTTACATAAATTATCCGAATAATCCTACAGCCAGTACGTGCGAGAAAGGATTTCTGGAGGATGCGGCTATATTCGCCAAAAAACACAACCTGATGGTGGCAAGCGATGCCGCTTATTCTGAGGTAACGTTTGACAAATACAGGCCTGGCAGTTTCTTAAAAGTGGAAGGCGGAAAAGACGCTGGAGTGGAGTTTCATTCGCTTTCAAAGACATGCAATATGACAGGCTGGCGTGTGGGGTTTGCGTGCGGCAATGAAAAAATCATATCCGGCTTAGCTAAGGTAAAATCAAATATAGACTCAGGCGTATTTAACGCGATACAAATGGCAGGGGTTACAGCCCTGGACATTTCCGATAAACATCTTACAAGGATGAATAGAGTATATCAGGAAAGAAGGGACGCGCTGGTGGATGGCCTGGGAAAAATCGGGTGGAATATCAAAAAACCAAAGGCCACTTTCTACGTGTGGGCAAATCTGCCTAAAAAATATAAATCATCTATAGAGTTCGCGAAAGTAGTTTTGGATAAAGCAAATATCGTGATAACCCCGGGCGTGGGTTTTGGCGAGAACGGGGAAGGGTATGTCCGTTTCGCGCTTACGGTGTCAAGAGAGAGGATACTGGAGGCTGTAGAGAGGTTAGGAAAACTGCTTGGGTGACCAACAACTTGACACTTGTGACAATGTCACAAGTGTCAAGTTAATAGACGCGGGATGATTTGTTATATAGGTATTGGTTCTAATATCGGGGATAGACAGGGGTATATAGATAACGCCCTTAGAAAATTAAAAGAGGAAAAGGCGATCAGGGTAAATAAGGTCTCAAGTATTCACGAGACAGAGCCAGTAGGCGGGCCAGCGCAGGGTAAATATCTGAATGGGGCAATAGAGATAGAAACAAAGCTTAAGCCAAAAGAGCTTCTAAAGAAACTGCAGGCAATAGAAAATGAGCTCGGCCGCAAAAGGACAGTAAAAAACGGTCCCCGCACAATAGATCTGGACATACTCTTATATGGCGATGAGAGTATAGATGAGCCTGATTTAAAAATCCCTCATCCAAGGATGCGCGAACGCGAGTTTGTGATGAAGCCGCTTAAAGAGATATATGGAAGTATATAGAAGTATAAGATCTTTGACAAAAAAGGTTCGGGAAATAAAAAGAAAGGGGTTAAAGATAGGGCTTGTGCCTACAATGGGATCTCTTCACGAAGGGCACATGAGCCTGGTTAGAAGAGCGAGAAAGGATACAGACCGAGTTATAGTGACCATTTTTGTGAATCCCGCACAGTTTGGCCCCAAAGAGGATTTTAAAAAATATCCCAGGGATTTAGCGAGGGACGTTAAACTTTGCGAAAGAGAGGGCGCGGATATAATATTCGCTCCTAGAGCAAAGGAAATGTACCCGAAAGATTTTTCCACGCATGTAAATGTGGAAAAATTGACAGATAAG
>JAUYDX010000081.1 GCA_030691625.1 Candidatus Omnitrophota bacterium
ATAACCAGAAATTCATATATAGCTGTTCTTCCCTTGTACCCTGTAAACTTACAGGGCTCACAGCCCTTTCCTTTACAATCATGACAGATAATCCTGACAAGCCTCTGCGCAATAAAACATTCCACTGAGCTTGCCGCAAGATATGGTTCAATGCCCATATCTAAAAGCCTGGTTACGCCGCCTGCCGCGTCATTCGTATGCAGCGTGCTGAATACAAGATGGCCTGTCAAAGCCACCCTGATCGTTATTTCCGCTGTCTCAAAATCCCTCACCTCTCCGACCATCATGATATCAGGGTCATGCCTGAGCATAGACCTCAATCCTGCTGCAAAGCTCAGGCCGATCTTCGGATGAACCTGTATCTGAGTCACTCCTTTTATCTGATATTCGACAGGATCCTCTATTGTGATGATTTTTCTGTCCTTATTGTTTATTTTGGATAAACACGCATAGAGCGTTGTGGTCTTGCCGCTTCCAGTAGGCCCTGTTACAAAAATAATACCATGCGGCTTTTTTATAAGTTTCTCGAGTATTGCTAAATCAGAAGGCGAAAGCCCCAGATTCTCCAGGCTGTAAAACATTGAGCCGCTTAAAATCCTGATATCCACGCTCTCGCCGAACTGAGTAGGCAATATCGAAACCCTCAGATCCATTTCCTGGCCGCCCGCTTTAATCTTTATTCTTCCATCCTGGGGAAGCCTGCGCTCCGCAATATCCAGGTTAGACATGATCTTTATCCTGGAAACTATGGCTGATTTAAAATATTCTGCATCCTGCGGTATAGGCACGTCGTACAGCATGCCGTCCACCCTGTACCTTATTTTTATCTCGTCTTCGTACGGCTCTATGTGTATGTCAGTGGCATTGTCCTTAACAGCCTGCGCCAGCATCTGATTCACAAACTTTACCATAGACGCATCCTGCGCTATTTCATCTATATTTTCCGTCCTGGACTCTTTGACCAGCAAATCCTTATCCAGTTCTCCTGAGCCCATAATCTCTTCTATTGTCTCCGCGCCAAGGCCGTAATGTTTTTTAATGGCTTCAGATATATCAGAAAAGCTTGCAGGGACAGGCTCTACCTTGAATCCTAAAAATAAACCAATATCATCGAGCGTATTTATGTCTAAAGGGTCTTCAATCGCGATAGTCAGAGTGTTGCCTTCAAATTTCACAGGCATAATTTTATAATGACATGCGAATCTGGCAGGAACTTTTTCCAAAATTCCAGGTTTTATTTGAAAAGAATGGCTCATAAAATCAAATATCAGATTCAGTATAGAGCCGATAGGATCATGGAATCAATAAGAAAAATGGCATATTATAATGCCTGGTAGGTATTTATATCTTTTTTACGCAGAGCGTGGCGTTGTGGCCGCCAAAGCCGAGGGAATTGGATAAGCAGGCATTGACCTTTACCTGGCGCGCTTTGTTAGGCACATAATCAAGGTCGCAGTCAGGGTCTGGAGTTTCGTAGTTTATTGTAGGAGGAATAATGCCTTTTTCTATTGCGAGACAGCAGATTACGAATTCTACTCCGCCTGCCGCGCCTAATTGATGGCCCAGCATTGACTTTGTAGATGAAACAGGAACTTTTTTCGCAAAATCCCCAAATACCTTTTTAATCGCAAGAGTCTCTATTTTATCGTTTAAAAAAGTGGAAGTTCCATGAGCATTTATATAGGAAACGCCTTCGGGTTTCAGGTTAGCGTCTTTCAGCGCATTTGCCATGCATCTGGCAGCGCCTTCGCCTTCAGGGTCAGGGGCTGTCATGTGATACGCGTCTCCTGTCATGCCGTAACCAACTACCTCGCCGTATATTTTAGCGTTTCTCTTTTTTGCATGCTCAAATTCCTCTAAGATAACCATGCCGCAGCCTTCAGACATTACAAAACCGTCTCTCGCTTTATCAAAAGGCCTTGAAGCCCTCTCAGGTTCATCATTCCTGGTAGAAAGTGCCTTTAGCGCGCAAAAACCTCCAACACCAAGCGCGCTAATACAACTTTCTGTGCCGCCGGCTATCATAACATCGGCATCTCCATACTGAATAATCCTCATTGCCTCGCCTATTGCGTGCGCGCCAGACGCGCATGCTGTTGTAGTGCAAAGATTAGGGCCTTTAACTTTAAGCATAATAGATATATGGCCTGAAGCCATGTTCACAATAAGCATTGGAATCAGAAAAGGCGTTACGCGAGATGGCCCTTTTTCAAGTATTACCTTATGCTCTTCCTCTATTATCCTGAGGCTTCCTATGCCTGAACCAACCAGGACACCTATTCTATACGGGTCTTCCTTTGATATATCAATGCCTGACTCATCAATGGCGTTTTTCGCGGCAGTTACTCCGAATTGGACAAACTTCTCCATCCTCCTGAGGTCCTTTGAGGAAATAAAAGGATGCGGGACAAAATTCTTGACCTCTCCTGCAATGCGCGACTCATAAAGGCTCGCGTCAAAATGCGTCAAGGGCCCTATGCCGCTTTTCCCCTGTATGAGGTTAGACCAGAATTCTTCCTTAACGCAGCCTATTGGAGAAACTATGCCCAATCCTGTAACTACAACTCTACGCTTCATAAGTGAGGCCATAAGTTACGGAGTGAAACGACGTAACTTATTTGGCCGAAGTTAAAAATAAGGGGTTAGGAAAGTATAAAAATAAATTTTAAAGCTCTCCTAACCCCATGTATTCAAATATTACTTTTTGATGCCTTTTTCTTCTATATACTTAACAGCATCGCCTACGGTAGTGATCTTTTCAGCGTCTTCATCAGGTATCTCTATGCCGAATTCCTCTTCAAGCGCCATTACAAGCTCTACTGTATCAAGAGAATCCGCTCCCAGGTCATCTATAAAAGACGCCTCAGGGGTCACTTCTTCTGCTTTTACACCAAGCTGTTCTGCTATTATTGATTTTACTTTTTCAGCAACTGCCATATAATAATCCTC
>JAUYDX010000084.1 GCA_030691625.1 Candidatus Omnitrophota bacterium
AGGCGGGACGCTTTCGCCCGGTTTTAATTTAAACTTATAAGCGCCGTGAGAAGTGCCTATAGAAATCGCGAGGCTGTCAACGCCGGTCTTTTTTACAAAATCTTCGACTTCTTCGGGATGAGTGTAATGACTGGCTTCATGGCTTACTTCATCTTCTATGCCTGCCAGAACTCCGAGTTCGCCTTCCACTGTAACATCATATTTATGCGCGTATTCGACTACCTTTTTAGTAAGGACTACGTTATCTTCAAATTTATGGCTGGAGCCATCTATCATTACAGAAGAAAATCCAGATTCTATGCAGGAGACACAAAGCTCATATGTATCGCCGTGGTCCAGATGAAGCGCCACAGGGATATTAGAGCCCGCGGTCTTTATGATCTCCATGGCGCCCATTGCCATGTGCCTCAATAAAATCTGGTTAGCGTATTTTCTGGCGCCTGAGGAAACCTGCAGTATCACAGGTGATTTTGTCTCGATACAGGCGGTAATGATTGCCTGGAGCTGTTCCATGTTGTTGAAATTATACGCAGGCACAGCGTATTTACCTGCCATTGCCTTTTTAAACATCTCCCTTGTGTTGACAAGCCCTAATTCTTTGTAAGAATGCATGATCTCTTCTCCTGTCTTCGCAACAACTTTACACTTGAAACATTGTTTGTAGTGTAAAGTTGTTTGGTTTTTTATGTGGCGATATTATACCATTATCTCAAACATAGGTCAATTTCCTAAAAGATTCTATGATTTCGAGCATGCCTTTTAATGTTTTAACGCGGAATGCATTTTCTCTTAAAGTCCTCACATTAGGCACGCCTTTAGTGTACCACGCGAAGAATTTATGAAACCTCTTCACGCCATGAGGCTCGTCATAAAAATCAATATAAGAACCAAGGTGCTTTACCATAATGTCAGCTATTTTACCAATACCGGGTCTTTTGATAATTTTTTTATTTTTTAAAAATGCCTCTGTCTCCTTGAATATCCAGGGGTTCCCGAGAGCGCCGCGCGCGACCAGTAACCCGTCGCAGCCTGTTTCATCCAGCATTTTTTTCGCGAGGACAGGAGAAAATACATCCCCGCTCCCTATAACAGGTATGTCCAGGGCTTTTTTAACATTTCTTATGGCTTCGTAATCCACTTCTCCTGCGTAACCCTGGTCCCTGTGCCTTCCGTGGATAAATAAAGCGCTGACGCCTGCGTCCTGGCTCGCCAGCGCAGCTTCTTTTGCATTTATGGAAGAGCTGTCCCATCCCGTCCTGATTTTTACAGTTACAGGCTTGTCGGAATTATCCACAATAAGCTTTAACAGTTTATGCAGTTTTTTAGGGTCTTTTAATAAGGCGGCGCCCTCTCCTCGCCTGGCAACTTTTTTCACAGGGCAGGCAGCGTTAAAATCCAGGACATCGTATTCATAAGACTTCAGGATATCTATGGCCCTTAATATAAATTCTTCCTCGCACCCGATAATCTGTATACCGAGAGGCCTGTCTTGGGCACTCGTGGAAAGCATCTTTTTGGTCTTACGCATCTTATAGCTAAGAGACCTGACGTTAATCATTTCTATAAAGGCGAGCTCGCAGCCGAATCTGCGGTTTAAGGCCCTGAATGGGAAATCGCTTACCCCTGCCATAGGCGCCAGGACCAGATTTGATTTTAATTTTACCCTGCCTATCTTAAGCATGCGCCTATTTTACCTAAACAATTGCTTTTTGGCAAATTATATGGTATATTATAATTCCTTATGAAAAGTAAAGACTCCTCAGCTAAACGCAAAAGAAAACACAGGTCTATTAAGGAGCTAAATACCACACTTTCGCTGGAAAGACAGCTTCTCCAGAACCTCCTAGACAATATCCCTGACGCCATATACTTTAAAGACGATAAGAACAGGATAATAAGGGTAAACCGTTTCTACGCTGAGGGGTTCAAACTCCCCCCTGAAGACATCATAGGTAAAACAGACTTTGACTTCTTCCCCAAGGACCAGGCCCAGAAGATGTTTGAAGATGACCTCTACGTGCTCAAGACAGGAAAACCGATTATAGGCAAGATAGAGCGGACGCTCCTTCCTAACGGGACATATAACTGCGTCACCACTACGAAGATACCCATTAAAAATAAAAAAGGCAAGTCCATCGGCACCCTGGGCGTGACAAGAGATATCACTGCTTACGACAACAGTGAACGCACAAATCTGGACATGATAATAAACTCCCTGAAGGTGCTGGATAAGATACTGGAGACAAAAGATCCGTACACATTCGGCCACACAAGGCGCGTTTCTATGATAGCTGAAAGGATAGCCAAGGAACTCAAATGGGATGAAAACAGGGTTTTGGAATTAAAAATGTCAGCTGAACTGCACGATATAGGCAAGATCCTGATACCTCTTGAAATCCTTAATAAGCCGGGCAAACTCTCTGACCTGGAATATAAAATGGTGCAGGAACACGCGAAGCAGAGTTATGATATGCTAAAGCCGTATTCATTCCCGTCTCAACTGCCTGAAGCAATATACCAGCATCACGAAAGGCTTGACGGAAACGGATACCCCAGAGGCCTTATGGGAGACAAGATCCTGCCTGAAGCAAAGATACTCGCGATATGCGACGTATTGGAATCAATGATATCGCACAGGCCGTACAGACAAGCCCTGGGAATGGACGTGACCCTAAAGGAACTGAAAGAAAACTCCGGAAATAAATACGACAGGGAAATCGTAGACGTAGTCCTGCGCATCATAAATGAAAATAACAATAAGCCTTTTTGGTTAAACTCAGACTCTTCTCAGTAGCCTCCTTTTCTTTATTAAAATGAAGCCCCCTGCAATAAATTATTTCCTGAATAAAAAAACCGGCAAGGCCATTCACGACTATCAGATGATAGCCCATAATGACAGGGTGCTTATCGGCGTGTCAGGCCAGGACAGCCTCGCGCTCGCGAGTATACTGAAATTCCGGCTCACCTACCTCCCTATAAAATACAAATTAGAGGCAGTCCACATAGAAATGAGCAGGAAAAATTCCAGGGCAATACAGGGTTTCCTGAAGAAACTCGGCATAAAGTGCCGTATCATAAAAGTGGACTTCAATAAAAACAAGAAACCTTCGAATAAAACAGAATGCTTCTGGTGTTCGTGGAAAAGGCGCGAGGCGATTTTCAAGCTCGCGGTAAAACTCGGGTGTAAAAAAATAGCCTTTGGCCATCACCTGGACGACATCCTGGAAACGCTTCTATTAAACATGTTCTACCAGGGCGAGATAAGCATCATGCCTCCGAAATTAAAAATGTTCAAAGGCAAATTTCATATAATAAGGCCTTTCAGCTACGCTGAAAAAGCCCACATCAAAAAATACGCCGAGGTCAATAATATCCCTCCCATGCCTTACGAATGCCCCCTGGGAAAAACCACTAATAGAAACCTCATGCGCGAAATCATAAAAAAAGTCAAAAAAACCTCGCCAAAGGCAAAAGAAAACCTTTTTAGAAGCATGACTAATATCCACAAGGATTACCTGCCCATTAAAGGTATCGGATAAAACGCGACAACTTGACGCGGAGACATTGTCTCAATGTAAAGTTATTGAAGTGGAAGAGGCTATGGCTGGACCTTTATTGCCCTTAAAGGCCTGGTAGGGCATTTATTCTGGCAGATCCCGCAGCCTATACATAAAGAGCTGTCTACGTAAGGCTTCTGGATTTTTCTGCCCTGGAAAACTTCATCGTATATCTTAACGGCCTTAGTTGGGATAGGGCAATGCTCCTGACATACAATGCACTCCTTATTCTGCGACCACGGAAGACAGATATCCTTGTCAATATTCGCGGTTCCGAGCTTCTTTTCCTTTTTTGCCTCCAGGCTCAGTTTGGGGATAGCGCCTGTAGGGCATATCCTGCCGCAAAGATTACAGTTATATTCGCAGTACCCTATTTCAGGCACCAGATGCGGCGTCCATATGCCCGCTATACTCGACTCAAATATGACAGGCTGAAGCCCGTTAGTGGGGCAAATCCTCATGCAGTTTCCGCATCTAACGCATTTATTTAAAAATTCCCGCTCGTCAGTAACCCCGGGCGGCCTGATAAGCCTTTTCTTAGCGGCGCCTTCCTTAAACCTGAACCCTGATAATAAAAATGCCGCTCCTATTAAAAATAAAAAATCAGCGCGGGATATGCCGCGTTTCGACTGAGCGTTGGTTTTTTTTCCTGGCCACGTAAATCTGGTGGCCCGGTCAGGGCAGCTGTACACGCAATCCATGCAAAGAATGCATTCCCCTTTTCTGTAATCCGAATCCTCCTTTATGGCGGACATCCTGCAGTTGACGCTGCACAGCATGCAATGCGAACATTCATCAACACGGCGTCTCAATAAAGAAAATCTCGCCGCGATAGAGTACACCGCTCCCATGGGACAGACCACGCGGCACCAGAACCTTTTTGTTATCCCCAGAAGCGCCAGGATAAAAAGAAAAAACCCGAGCGTTATTAAAGAATGCGGGAAATAATATATCTTTACGCCCAGTATGGATGATTTCAGGCCGCGATAAATATCGTAGAGGGGAGAGTAAAAATTAAGGCTTTTTAAGAGAAAAATAAATATCTTATCCAGCGCCAATGTAACAGACGGGATAAGGTTAAGCGAAACGAACCTGGCTGTTATGACCAGCGGGTCAAAGATCCATCTGATCTGTATCCCCAAAAACGCGAATACAACTATAAGCCCGAGAATATAATATTTTATAACCCTTAAATTTACACCCCTGTTTTTAACCTTTACGCCGCATATATCGATAATAGTTCCCAGCGGACATACCCACCCGCAGAAAAACCTGCCTATTACAAAAGTCAGGATAAGTATCGCTACGAAAAACAATAGGGGTATATATACGATAGGCCGCAGGGTTAACCAGAGAAGATAAATAAACGAAAATAAAAAAAACGCCTGACTAGCCCTTCTTAGTATTACTAATTTTTTCATTCTAACCAACCCCAACCTCGTAGGTTGCTGGAGGCAACCTACGAGGTTTATATGGTCACGCGGTCAAAGTTAGTATATCCGCCTTTGAGATATCAGCATTTCCGAGATTAATCTTCACTGCCTGGCTTATATAGCCTATAGAAAGCGGATCTCTATCCATTAATTTTGCCGCGTAAGAATCACAGAGCACCGGGTCAGTCCCAGCTATTAGAGTCTTCATGTCCACAACATCAGCCAGGTTGCCTCCGGTGGGCCCGTATCTCACAAGCGCCCTGTACGCGTCTATTACAGTCAAGTCCGGCTTTATGAAATCCGTGAGATGCGCGAGTTTTGTAGCTATGTCAAAATGCATAAGCCCCCTGCTTCCGCCGCATACGCCCATGAGATTTTTCATTGAAAGCGTGAGCCCTGTAAGCCCGTGACTTTTCAATATCGGGACATTTATAAAAGTGTCGCATTCCAGGGCGTCCCTGTAAATAGGCCATCCCTGCATAGGACTTTCATAATCAAATCCCGCCTTTATAAAATTCCAGTCATCTGTAAAATACACATTGGCGCCTTTGTCTCTGGCTATTTTTTCTATGCCGCTATTCTGATAACAGAGCTTAGCGTCATTGCACGTTATGTCAAAGACATTAACCCTCTTCGCGCCTGACTTAAAACACATATCCACAAGGGCGCCGACAACATAAGGATTGGTATTGGCTGCCTGTTCAGGAGAGCGGTCCCATCCGATATTCGGCTTTATGACTACGATGCCTCCTTTTTTAACAAATCTTTCCATGCCGCCAATAGCCTCTATGGCTTTTACAGTCATCAGATACGGGTCTTCGCCTTTTGCCACCACTAAATCGTGCAGGGTCTTTACGCTTCTATGCGGCCTCCCTGAAGAAACATCCTCTTTCCCAAGCGCCAGTTTAAAAAGATAGCTGTTTAAAATCATCCCGCCCAGCCCTATACCGCAAAGCCTGACAAATGCCTTTCTGGAAATTTTTATCCCTGGCAATCTATTAAAGACAGATTCTATCCTCACTTCTTCCTCCTCTTTTCTATTACAATAGACGCTGCTACGCCTGCCTCGTAAAGCGCGAGCATTGGGACAGCGAATATCAGCATATTCACTATATCCTGGGTAGGCGTGATGATGGCTGCTGCTATAAAAATAGCCACCACAGCATATCTGCGGTTTTTCCTGAAAAATATAGAGCTCAGCAAGCCTATCTGAGACAGAAGCGCCATAATAACAGGTATCTGAAATACCAGCGCTCCTATCAGCAGGAAAGCCCCGGCAAATGAAAAATATTTGCCTATAGTTATCATGGGAAACGCGGCTTCCCTCGCGAAATTGACAAGGAACTTCAGCGCAAAAGGCAGGGCGAGAAAATAAGAAAACATGACTCCCATGATGGAAAGCGCGAAAGAAATTATAAGCCAGCTCACTATGGCCTCTCTTTTATCCGGCGATACAGCGGGTATTAAAAAACTGCCTGCCTGGAACAGGATAAACGGCAAAGATATAAAAAACCCTGCCAGAATAGATATCCTCATATAAGAAGTAAATACCTCGGTAGGCGCCACGAACACAAAACTGTCCATAATGCCCAGCGCGGGCAATCTTAAGATATCCGAGATCTTATCAGAAAAGATAAAAGAGACAACCGAGGCTATTGTAAAAAATACAAGGCTCGCTATAATGCGCCGCCGCAATTCTTCCAGATGCTCTATCACTGTCATTTTGTTAGGGTACATATTATCCATCGATCTTCTCCTTTCCCTTCATTGGCACTGGCTCTTATACATAAATAGGATACCACTAACAAATTAAATGGAAAAGCAAATTTTTACGCGCGTCCGGAATTATAGATATGATATAATAAATATTAAACTAGGAGGTGGCTATGGCAGTAAAAAAGGTTGGCGAAAAATACAGGTGCAATGTGTGCGGAAATGAAGTGACTGTGACAAAGGTTGGCGACGGAGAACTGGTCTGCTGCAACCAGCCGATGGAAAAGATATCCGGCTGACAGCTTGACACTTTGACATTGTCAGAGTGTCAAGCTGATGTCTATTAGGTTGGATGGTTTTGACGCGAGGATATGGAACTCTTCTCTTTTTATAGAACTTCCTTTGGCCTCTTTCCCATTTATAGAGATATTTCCTATTTTATACTCTCCGAAATCAAGTTTTTCCGGATTAAAATAAGTAACCCGAATATCTTTGCCTGCAAAACTGGTGTTTACTGAAACTTTGCCTGTGCGTCCAAATTGCGCCTTTACGAGTTTAGGGTCTATTATAAGGCCGCCCATGTCCCCTCTCACTCCGAATACCTGTGTGAGCATTGTCAACACAAGCCAGCTCGCGGAGCCTGTGAGATAGCTGTACATGCCTCTTCCTTCAGAATTAAAATACTCCGGGATGCCTGGATAGATTTTGCTCACAGATGCATTAAGGCACATATTGTAGATTGAATTTATAACTTCAAACCCTTCTTTTACAAATCCTCTTTTATACAGCGCGTACGCGAACATCACGTTCATGTGGCTGAAGAACGCGCCGTTTTCCTTTTCTCCGTACACGAATCCGAAAGCCCTGCCAAGCTCTGGCTGAATTTCCTTGAAATCAGTATTAAGCCTGAAGCCTTTTAGTTTCTTATCCCAGAGAAATTTTTTAGCGCTTTTATATATTTCGATCACCTGCTCGTTAGTAGCAACCCCGCTCATTATGGGAAACACCTGGCCTGTGAGAGTCATCCTGACGCCATTTTTATGATCGCCTTCCACCCTTCTTCCCAGGTCGTCATAATAGCCATTAAAGAAACTATAGCCTGAATTTACTTTTATCCATTCGTCTCTCCTGATACGCTCGGCCATGGCATTTGCCTTCTGGCGCAGTTCATCTATGGTTTCTTTTTTATAATTTATCTTTTCTAGCAGGCTCGCGAGTTCAAAGAGATTCCCTGTGTACGCGGCAGTAAACGCCACACTTTCGCCTTTTTCCCCGGCCATGTCAAGCCCGTCATTCCAGTCAGCGTCTTCCAAAAGAAAATTTCCATGGCTTCCAATCTTAGTAAAGGGCCTTTTGTGCTCTAAAAGCACATGTTCCAGTACAGTATCTATTTTATCGCTTTCAAAAAATGGGGCTTTTTCAAAAAGTATATCCTTATCGCCCGACTGGTTTATATATAGGTTCAGCGTCACAAACGGCCATGCGCCATGATCCATCCATGTCCTGGAGATATTATTCCTGTCAGAGATGAATTCCCCTTGTTTTTTACCGATTATGGTGGCGTTGGAGCCGTCCAACCGCACGCCTCCGAAATTATTTATAAGCGCGGCCCGCGTTTCTTCGGGGTTCGTCAAAAGAAGCGTCAAAGAATCCTGCCACAGGTCTCTCCACCCTCTCCCGCCTTTTCCATAATCGAAATCCGGTAAAAATGAGCACCCAAATATCTTTCTGAATACGGGTTGAACACCAACCCACTTCATCCACCTGTCAAAATTCCTGTCATCTGTGGAAAAATACACGCTACTTGATTTATCTGACCAGAATTTTTTATTAATAGCTAATGCGCTATCTATCTTTTCAGCGGAATTGAACTTTTTGAATACGCCTTCAGGGCTATCCTCGCTTATGCCCATGGCTACTATGTACTTTACAGATTTTCCAGGCTCGAGAGTTACCGTCTTAAACCTGATAGCGCCTATGGCCTCTTTACCCTGTCTATGGATATTCGTTTCTTTGGATGGCGAAGTATTTTTTAATACAGCTTCAGGGTTTGCCAGGCTTCCTCCCTCGCCTGTAAATTCCAAAAGCGTCGAAAAACTCCCTTCTGGCAGGCTGGAATTCCCTTTGCAGCCGAGCACAAAATACGACAATTGATTAATCTTATGCCCTCTCTCGTCAAAACTCATTGCTGGGGTCATGATCACCCCGTATTTGCTGAGTTTTATCCTGTTTAAAAGAGATGTAACGTGCCTGTGATCTCTCAGGTTATCAGCTGAACGGCCATATATAGGTATGCTAGCGGTAGGCGTAACCTTAAGTTTTTTTCTTGAGACATTGGTGACCTCTATAGACATCAGCTCAACGGATTCTCCATCCGCAGGAATAAAATTTACCGCTTCTACTTTAATGCCCGGTTTTTTATTTATCTTTATAACCTTATGCCATAAAAATCCAGCCTCCACCAGGGTCTCGTCTGACTCGCTGAAAGCAATCGACCATGCCCCATGGCCATGTACATACAGCCAGAAATTTCTGTTGTACAGGGTATTATTCAGATCCAGAGCAGAAACAGGCACTGTCAGAAACGAGTGCTGATCTCTTTTTATATCGCCGTGCAGGTTAGGCGATACAGAAGACATAATACCGGATTCGCTCGCAAGGGGAAAATAAAGCCTGGAAACCTTATCAGGGTTTCTGGCTAAAAATGCGGCGCTATCGTCTATAAATCTCCAGAGTTCACTAGGCATATTTCTCCCAGCGCAAAATATCCTTCAGGGCTTTTTTAGAGTGAGGCTTCTCTTCTTTTTTAGGATATCCAACGGCCACCATGCTTACAAGCTTATGCCCGTCAGGCGCGTTAAATATATTTCTGATCTCTTCAGCGTAATCCTTTTTATCCCCTGCTATCCAGCAGCCTCCAAGGCCTAGCGCCTCGATCGCGAGCAGCATATTCTGGGTAGCTGCCGAGCAGTCTTCGATATAGTATTTGGTGTCTTTGGAAAACACCGCTATAAGGCAGGATACGTCTTTAATAAAAGGCCCGTTTGGGCACATGCCGCATATCTTTGTAAGAATTCTTTTATCCAGCGTGGCTATAAATACCCACGGCTGCTCATTCCTGGCTGTGGCTGCGAGCCTTCCAGCGTCCACTATTCTTTCAACAAGATCTTTTGAAACGCCTTTGTCGGAATATTCCCTGACGCTTTTCCTATTTTTAACCACTTCAAAAAAATCCATATTAACCACCCCAACCTCGTAGGTTGCGGCGAACCGCAACCTACGAGGTTTTATGTTTTATTAAGGTTCGATGTAAAACGACGTATCTCTCTTGCCTTTTGTATATAGGAAGGCACTAAAAGCTCTGAGAATATGGTCTTATTGTGCCAGATCGGGTCAATATCCTCTTTTATTATTTTATTTCTCACAAGCACTCTGTAATCAAGGGTCCCGGGGATAGGGGAATATGACGCCAGTATAGCCTTTGCGCCGAGAGAATTTATAAAAAGTATGTCGTCCATAGTCCTTTCCATGTCAATGTAGCTGGCGCCCATTAATATATAAACGCCCAGGTCTTTTTTCGAAAAACCGGCCTCTTTTAAATTTCTGAGTGCGAGCTTCAGGTCGTTATTTGTGACCTTTCCGCCCGTGAACTGCTGGATACCCTCATCAGATGTCTCAAGGGATATGCGGAGATCCCTGAAATTCGTCTTTTTAAAAAGGTCTGCCAGTTCCTCGTCTATAAACCTGGCGTGCAAGCCATTAGGAGTGTAAAAATTAAACTGCATGCCGGAAGCGATAACAATCCTCAGGAATCTCTTGATGCCTTCTGAATTCCTGTAGGCCAGGGCGTCATCGTAAAAAACAAAACTTTTTGTCCCAAACAGCCTGTTATAGTGCATGGCCTCTTCAAAAAGGTTCACAGGGTCTTTCATCTCAAACCTGGGGCTGAACATCCTGGACGCGCAGTAGCTGCATCTAAAAGGACAGCCCAAGGTAAGCTGTAACGGAAGGATCTCCCTGTCTTTTAATAGGTCATAGGCAGGGTAAAAACCATTCTGATAAAAACAAGCTCTGTCCAGGAAATTACCTTTCCAAACGGTGTCAGCGCTGCTTGTAAGGCGAGCGTGTTTATGGCATATAGTGGCGTAGATACCGCCTAAAATAACCGGGGTTTTATTAAAACGTTCCTTAAGGAGTTTTATGGCGAGGTGGACTCCGGGATACCAGTAAGTCATACCCGAGGTAATATAAATCTCGTCTATCTCTGAAAACGCGGAAATCTTTTCTGAAAACTCGTTTATGGAGATGCCGTATCTGAAATACGGCCTTTCTATATTTTTCAGGGTCTCGGGCTTATCTACTCTTTCTTTCCTGATCTTTGAAAAACCGAATTCGTCTTTATGGGTAGAGCAGCCTTCCAGGCAATCCACCAGATCCACCTTCGCGCCTTTTCTGCGAAAGAATTCAGCTATGCGCAAAAGCCCCGCTGGCTTTATACCAAAGTCATACGCGCTGAAATCATATATCCAGGGATTGATTAAAAGTATTTTTTTCATTTTTCAAACTTTCCATTAGAAGCCTGCGTATTATAAATGGAAGATCTGGATTATGCCCTTACGGATCAGCATAACAGCTATTGCAGCTAAAAGAAGATTCGTAACCTTTGACAATGCCCTGGAGCCTGATTTACCAAGAACCTTTATTATAGCGCCGGAAAGAGATAGTATCAGGCCTGCCAATAAGATATTGACCAGGACAGATATCAGCGTGGCCGCGAGTCCGTATTCGCCCCTCATAATAAGCGACGAGGTAAGAACAGCCGGCCCTACAATAAGAGGCGTGCCAAGAGGCACTGCCCCGAGTTCCTGATTCGCATAACTGCTACCCTTGCCCGGCCCCCTTATATCAGCCACGGCAATATAAAATAATATAGAGCCGCCTGCCACCATGAAGTCGCCTATAGTTATGCCCATAAGGACAAATACAGCGTTGCCCAAAAATATAAATCCCACTGCCAGGCACATAGCCGTGACCATGGACTGGAATATTATCCTGGATTTTTCTTCTTTCTTAGCGCCTTCGGTGAGAGATACGAAAAGGGGGAGTATCCCTATGGCGTCCACTGCCACAAAGATAGGGATGAAAGCCAATAAGACATTCTTAATCATGACCTACCTCTTTTGGTAGTTATAAAGCCTACTTATTTTTTCTTTTTCTTTCCTGCTGCTTTAATAGGCTTTTTATATTTTTGATTAAAAGATATGCCCTGACTTTATTAATCCTGATAAAACCGCGAGGCCTTTTACTGTCTGCCATTGATGCAATTCTTTCTATCTATATAAATACCGCGTGATTGATTTCAATGCCAATATAATACCTGTTATTTCTATTAGAGTCAAGGATTTGTGCGTTGGAATTAGAGCCTGCCTAAAAGCATCAATACGCCAAGCACAATAAATAGCGACGCCCCGCAGTATTTTATAATCTCAGGTTTTATGTATTTCCCGAGCGTGGCGCCTATTATAACCGAAATAGCCGTGATCACCGCGTACGCGCATATAGAGCCGAAGAATACAGCTAAAGGCTTCATGGATTTCGAAGCCATGCCTATGCCTACCATTTGCGTCTTATCGGCCATCTCAGCGAAAAATACAGCTGTAAACGTCGCTACGAATATCTTCCAGTCCATAGAATTCTCCTTTTTTAGAATACAAACAACTGTAATTATACCATAAATAAGTATATAATACACATATGATTTATGACCCGTTCCAGGAAAAGGCGATTAATTATATAAAAGAAGGCCATTCTGTGATAGTCTCCGCTCCCACAGGAGCGGGTAAAACAGTGATAGCTGAATATGTGATAAACGACTGCCTGACTAAGGGCACAAAGGCCATATACACAGCCCCTATAAAAGCGCTTTCCAACCAGAAATTCCGCGACTTCCAGGAAAATTTCAGGGACAAGATAGGCATATTAACCGGGGACGTGACAATAAACCCTTCAGCGGAAATCCTTATAATGACCACGGAGATATTCAGGAATAAATGCCTTGAAGAAACAAATAACCTTTCGGATTATTCCTGGATAATATTCGACGAGATACACTACCTGGACGACTACGAGCGCGGCTCTGTATGGGAGGAGTCCCTTATATTCCTGCCCCAGAAGATGAATATGCTCGCCCTGTCAGCCACCATACCGAACATAGACGAATTCGCGAAATGGATCGAATCAATACATAAAAAACCCCTGAAGGTGGTTAAAGAGGATAAAAGGCCGGTGCCCCTGCATTTTTTCTACCAATGCCACAATAGCATTGTGGACGATATCAGAAAATTAAAAAATATAGCGCATCACGAGCATCTCAAGGCGAATAAACCCGTATCCCTTATAAAATACCTGAATGAAAATAACAGGCTGCCGTGCATATATTTCTCCTTTTCCAGGCGCAGGTGCGAAACGCTCGCCGAAGAAATCCTGGGGTTTAATTTCCTTGACGCGCAGGAAAATCAAAAAATAAAAACCATGTACAGGGAACTGAGAGAAAGGTTCGGCCTTTTGAATGAAAAAAGCGCGGCGTATCTACTGCCTTTTATTGAAAAAGGCATCGCGTTCCACCACGCCGGTATGCTGCCCACTTTAAAAGAGGTCGTGGAAAGGCTTTTTACATCCAGGCTGATAAAGGTGATATTTACCACAGAGACATTTGCCCTGGGCATAAATATGCCGGCGAGAACAGTAGTCTTTGACGAACTCAGAAAATTCTACGGGAGTTTTTTCGCAGCCATGAAGACAAGAGATTTCTATCAGATGGCTGGCAGGGCAGGAAGGCGCGGCATAGATACAGAAGGCTTTGTTTACAGCCGCGTAAACCCGAATTACACATCCGCGCAGGAACTGTATAAGATCATCTACGCCAGTCCTGAAAAAGTGGAAAGCAGGTTCAATACATCCTACGCCACTGTCTTAAACCTCTACGGTAAATATAAAGAAAAACTGTACGATATCTACCCTTATTCATTCCATTGTTTCCGGGCGAGCAGGGATTACCAGAAAAAAGCCCTGGACCTCATGTATAACAAGGTAAGGATATTAAAAGACCTCGGATATATAAAAAATAACTCTCTCACTAAAAAAGGTATCTTCGCCAGCAAGATCTACGGATATGAATTATCTCTCGGGGAGCTTTACGATAAAGGCATACTTGAAAATCTTTCAGAGTCTGAGCTGGGCATTCTCTGCCTTGCGCTGGTATTCGAGCCCAGAAAGCATAGTGTACTTCCAAAATTAAACAAGCTCGCGAAATCCCTAAAAAATATAACTGACAATACGCTTCATAATATAGAAAAATCTGAGAAAAGGCTTAAGATACGGCCTGCTAGCAAAAAATATTACTTCCACCTTTCGAACTGCCTGGAGGCATGGATGAGAAACGAAAATTTTGACGGGATATTGAGGCTGACTGATACAGACGAAGGCGAGGTAATACGCTATTTCAGGATGGCGATACAGATATTAAGAGAACTTCTGGATACCCCCTGCTCTGAAGAATTTAAATCAAAAATATATAAACTTATGAATATCATAAACCGCGACATAATAGACGCGGAAAAACAATTAAGGATATAAATTATACTATATCAGGGACAAACCCTTGCGGGATTACGCGCTATCTCTTCAATATACGTCGCATCAGGTCTCCAATTTAATATAATCTGCCGCAATACTTCTGTCCCTCCAGAAAAATCTACCAATCTCCAAAATTCATCCTTATCTGATAACTCCGCTCTGCTTAGACAGCTACGAAAAAGGTCTTCTCCGTGAAATTTGTATATTAAGTCACTAATCAAATTGCTTATAGCCATAGAGCGGTCTTGAAGAAAATAATTTAATAATGCGTATCTATCCACCCCTTCTGATTCAAATTTTGCAATAAGGGGCTCCATAAATCCTATCAACCTTTCTATAAACTCTATTTTAGCATTTTGTATTACACGGTCAATCCCCGTTTTGCCTTCTCTGCTATTATTAATCGCTCTTATTAAATCCTGCGCGCTATCAAAATCCGCAAGATAATAATATTCTTCGGAACCCTTAACTGTCTTAGCTTGGCTTCTTAATTCTCTAAAACCGGTCTCTGCTGCACTTGGATCTACAGCAAAAATATCATATAAGTCAGATAATCTGCTTAAATCAAATCTGAGATTCCTGTAATCGGACTCCATCCTGTCTATAGCTCTTTGTTTGATAATATCAAGCGTTTCTTTTTTATTCTGCGCTAATTCCTGTTCTACGTCACGAACCACATCCAATCCAACTTCAGTAAATTTTAATTTTCCTTGATTATCTATATGTTCTATATGATAAGCTAAAGTTTCACCTGCGGCATTCTTTAGAATTAGATAACGAGCCCCTAAAAATATGCCAATTTCGGCCTCTCTTGCTATTATCTCCCTAAGCGACATCCAGTATAGGTTAAATCCTGTAGCTAAAGAAGGAACGCCGAGTAGAACCGCCTCTTTTATCATTTCTGTATTGCGTTCCATGTCTATAGCTTGATTATAATCTATAGATACTGAACGGCCTCTTGTATCTGATAAAACAAGTCTATAGTTAAGCGTCACACCCGCTATTAACGATTGGCCTGCCTCTGATATCTTACGAAGCATTGCTTTAAATTGTTCTTCTGACATTAGTTGCCCTATTATACCTTTACGTAAAGCCTCAAATACCATAATATGGCCAAAAAATTCGTGATTAAAAATTTTATAGACTGAACTGTCGTTTTTATATCCAAAGTTATGCCAGTAATGTATAGATTGAGGAGGCCCTATGCTGATATTATATTCAGCGCTATAAGAACTTTGCTCTACAGTTATATAATCAAATCTAGCCGCCCCCAGCTTTCCAGATTCGTCGCTTCCTTCAATCAAGATGGGAGGCAAAAAGCCTAAAGACGCAAATATCTCTTTGGGTATGCTTGAAAGATAATCGCCTAATTCATAATAGATTTTCGCTAACTCTGGCGCAGAGATTATTGAGCTGTCTGGCTGGTAATCTGAAAAGGTTAAGCGTATGGTATTACTATTAGGCACTATCAAAAAACCTGTTTCCCTATAGTATTTTTTTATCAGGCTTAAAATATCAACTTCATTGCCATTTAAATCTCTAAATCTTCTCTTTAAGGATTCTTTTGGCATAGATCTTATCTGATTAAATCCTAAATGATTCTCTGAACAATAATTGTCAACCTCTTCTATAAAATCCTCTTCATCTCCGGTTAATACGAGCTTAGTAACATCTTTCTCATATTGATCCATTTCCTTTTTAATGAGTGCTATCCTGTTATTTATCTTATTTATTCTTTCATCTTTTAACTGATTTTTATTTTCATAATTTGATACATCAAATAAATGCAAAAGATCCATATTGTCTCCTTTAACTCGAATATATTTTAGAAAGTTGCCGCTAAATGGGAGTGTCTCTGTGCAATCGCTTTCATAGTAATGCTTCAACATATTTAAAAAATTAAAAACCTCTTTTCCATAAATAGAGTCTATCCAATGCAATTGATTAATTAAATTGCTGAATATATTCTCTGACGCCTGGAGTCTTTGAACTTGTTCTCTTGCTTTTATCGCACCGATCCTTTCTATAAATCTTTCCCTTCCTACTGCATCCACACAATTATTTAGATCGGAATCTACAGAATATAGCCTTAGTATAAGTTCCGGCAACCGGTTATATTTTTCTCTTAACCTATTATATTCTGAGACAGCTCTATTTGTTTTGTCGGATAAGGGTGCTTGCCTTTGTATTAAATCATAGATTTGCAATATTAATTCTATTTCGCTCGCTTTGTTAATTTCTTTTAACATTCTATTGCCTAAATTTATGTTTCTCTGCTGTTCCAACAAATATGCCTTCTCCTGCCTTTCTTTTTCCAACCTTCTATCTTCTTCCCTTTGTTTTCGCTCTCTTCGTATTCTTCTAATAACCTGCATAAATTGGTCATACGATAATTCAGGATACAAGTTTTTCATTTGTTCAATTTGGTTAAGTCTTTCCCATTCATTAAATTGTTTCCATTCAAAGTTATAACCTGCCCATCCTTCAACAACACGCAAATCTTCCTCGGATAAATATCTTAATCTGCTATATATTCTTTCTAATTCTTTTATCTCTTCAGGCCTTTTTGAATCCTCTGCCAAAAGTGGAACTCTAAGAGCAGGTTTATTAATATACCCCTCTCCACAAACTGTGGCATTAAAGGTAAATGCCAAAACTACAGCTACTGCTATAATCTTCAGTTTATAACCTTTTTTAATCTTTTCCATAATCTTGGACAAAAAGTACCTCTTCTGCTCGTTAATGATACACCTATATGAGCTTCAGAGGGTTATTTTCCTATATATTAAATATACCTGATAAAAGGAGATTTTTCAAGATGCAGTTGGATTTTTATATAACCTTATTATTGATATATAGTAAGAATTTTATTTAGCTTTGAGATGACCTTTTTCCTGTATTTTTTAACGGATTTAAGGCTGCTGGAGCCGCCTGTCACAAAGATAGCGTCTACCCTGGCCCTTCTTGCTGTTTCCATATCAATATCCATATCTCCTATATAAACAGTATCCTGTTTTTTCACCTGGAATTTTCTCATTATCACATTTAATATCTTAGGTTTTGGCTTAAGGCTATTGATCTCATCAGCGCAGAGGACAAGATCTATATACCTCGCGAGCCCTGTCTTTTTTATTATAAGGTTAGTGAAATAGCTGGGCCTGTTGGACGCTATAGCTATTATCTTTTTTCGCCTTTTAAGCATATAGAGAAGCTCCCTGGAATATGGTTTAGGCTTTGAATATCTCAAGAGAGATTTTTTATGATGTCGCCTGTATATCTCTATCGCCTTTTCCTCATCTTTTTCAGGGAAAAAAGACGTGATGAATCTTTTGTCCCCCTTCCCCACCTTTCTTTTTACTTCCAGGAGGCTTACAGGAGGATAGCCCAGGTTCTTAAGCGTATAATTCATGCTCCTCTGTATGGCGAGATACGCGTCCGCAAGCGTCCCGTCCAGATCAAATATAAAAAGCCTCTTTGTCTTCATGCAAGTCAGCGCCCCCAAAGTTGACACTTCTGTCAATGACAGAAGTGTCAACTTAGCGTTTAGATATATTGCTGAATTAATGCCCTTTGGTGCTTTCTTTCTTTAATATCTTTTGGCACATAGATATTTTCGCCTGTGAAAGGATTTTTACCTGTCCAGTACATGGCGCTGGATACTGTCATGGGTAATGGTATGAAATCCTGTATCTGCTCAGGCCGTATTTTTCTCTGTGAAAGATACCGCGCCATTTCATGGCTCGCTTTTAAATCCGCGCCAGGATGAGAGGTAATAAAATAATTTACGATAAACTGTTTTTTGCCGAGTTGCCTGTTTATATCCTGAAATCTTCTGACAAATTTTTCATAAACCCTTATGCCAGGCTTATTCATAAGACTTAGCACCCTGTCAACCGTATGTTCAGGCGCTACTTTCAGATAGCCACTAACATGCTCCCTGCATAAGGCCTTAAGATACCTGTCTGAATATTTATCTGTCAAAAGATCATATCTCATGCCGCTACCTACGAATACATGCTTTACACCCTTGATCTTTTTTACCCTGTCCCACAAGCTCAGGGTTTCGTCGTACCCAAGCTCAAGATTTGGGCATTTCGAAGGCATGAGGCATTTTTTATCTTTACAAGCCCCGCGCCTTTCCCATGATTTGCAGCCTGCAGCGTATAGGTTTGCGGTAGGGCCTCCTATATCAGTTATGGTGCCCTTGAAATATTTTTGTTTTACCAAACTTTCAATCTCTTTAACTATAGATTCGCGGCTACGTGACTGTATTATGCGGCCCTGATGAACCCCAAGAGAACAAAAGTAACACTCACCGCTGCAGCCCCTATGGGATATTATTGAATTTTTTATTGTTTCAAAGCCAGGCACGCCTCCATCTTTTTCATAGCCTGGATGCGGAAGCCTTGTATAATCAAGCGAATACATGTTGTCTAATTCTCTCTGCTCGAGAGGCCTTTCAGGGGGGAACTGGACTATAAACCTGTCCCCGTGCTTCTGAGCAATGGTTTTGCCTCTAACTGGATCTGACTCCGAATAAAAAATCCTGAAAGCCTCGTTAAATTTATCTTTATTTTTTTCAACTTCTTCAAAAGAGGGTATTTCTATGTAATTTTTCAAATTATCCAATGTCTTTTTTACAATGACTGTTCCGCGTAGAAAATCCAATCCTTTTAGACCATCGCCTTTTTTCAGGCGCTCGGCTATTTCTACGATCTGTTTCTCTCCCATGCCGTATACAAGCAAATCCGCTTTTGCGTCTATTAGAATTGAGCGGCGCACGCTATCTGACCAGAAATCATAATGCGCCAGCCTTCTGAGGCTCGCTTCTATCCCGCCCAATACTATAGGAGTATCAGGAAAAAGCTCTCTTACCTTATTCGCGTAAACAATAGTGGCCCTGTTTGGCCTTAGCCCGGATTTTCCTCCGGGCGAATAATCGTCCTGTTTTCTTTTAGAGCGGTTAATGGTGTAATTTGCGAGGATAGAATCCAGGTTCCCTGCGGTTATCCCGAAAAATAGCCCTGGTTTCCTAAGTTTCAAAAAATCATCCGAGGTTTTCCAGTCAGGCTGGCTGATTATTCCTACCCTGAATCCAGCTGATTCCAGGACCCTGCCTATAACAGCTGCGCCAAAAGAAGGGTGGTCCACGTATGCGTCTCCTGTCACCAGGATAATATCCAGCTCATCCCATCCTCTTTCTTCCATATCCTCTTTGCGTACAGGTAAAAATTTTGCTTTCACTGTAACCCTGCCCCAAACAACTTTACATTGAGACATTGTCTCAATGTAAAGTTGTTATGAATAAATAAATCCCCGGTAAAGACTTCTACCGGGGATTATTATATTAAAAGGTAAGTTTTGCAATTAATCTTATATTAATTTATTATCTGCATCTCTACGCTTGGCTCAGTAGGATACGCCACAGCAGTGCCCGCGCCTGTCTGCTGAAAAGTCGCGGCGCCTGTTACGTCAAACTTCACCCTGACCTTCTGGGTGGAACCCTTTGCCACTGTAATAGTGGAAGGCAGGTTATAGGTCTTGGTATAGGTTCCGGCTGTCGCGTCCACACCTGAAACAGTAGTCGGTATCTGGGACGTGCCTTCGGCATAATTACCTGCGACAGTAGATGTAGCAATACTTCCATCTCCATTTGCAGTTGAGGTCGTATAATAAACTGTGCCAGCCCCTCCTGCGAATGCATTACCTGTATCTGTATAGGATGTTTTTATGGTCATACCCCGGCTTAAAGTAACTTCTATCTGGTCATATGTGCCTTCTGGTATAGCAGAACCTGATACATAACCCGCTGCGAGCTGCCCTGCGCTTACAGATGCAATATTTACTGTAAGATCGCCTTCTCCCGCGGTAACCCATTCAAGCGTGACTGAATTACGCAGCCTGACCTTCTTCATTATAATAGTATAGGGATCAGGGTCAGTGGTGGCTGTTACAGCCATAGCTAACTCGCACGCTAAAAACAGCGCTATCAAAAATAAAATGAAACTTTTTAAAATAGTCTTCATCTGATTATCTCCTTTATTTTCTGCCTACTTCAACTGCCATCCCGGCTACTTCTCTCCACTTTTCAACCTGTATATTGAAATTCCTTTCCACCCTGTCAAGCGTGCGCTCTTTAAGGTCAATCGCAGGAAACGCTTCTTTATCAGCCTTAAATGCGGATAGGAGGCTTTTCGGGGTAAAATTATCAAAGGCGAGATTAAAACGCGTGTCCATGCGGTATTCGCGATCGCCTTTGGTATCATCATAAGTCTCTAGATTACAAACTAAAAATTTTAAGGGTTTTATTTCAGCCCTGAACTTACTTCCTTTCATATCCTCAAATTTATTATAATCGTAATAATAATACTGCGCGAATACCTTCATCCACGGGAGATGAGGCACAGGCATACCCAATTCCATGTCCATGCCATCCACCGCCTTTTCGTATGTTGTACAGCTGTTCGAGTCTTCAACAATCCTTTTTGGAGAAAGGCCTATGTAGGAATTTGTCCTGAATTCCAATGTGCTGGTAAGCGCTTCAATGCCAATCCCTGTGCGGTAATGCTTATTCAGGTCCTGGTAATCAAAAAAGCTGTTTATGCCTCCCAATAATTTTCCATCATTCATGAGTTTACGGAATCCTAATCCGCCAGAATAAGTCCCCCTCTCATCCTGTATGGTGATTCTGTCGTGGGTAAAAAAGGTGTTTACCTTATCTTCGGATTGATATAAGGGCTGAACTGTCTCAAGATAGATGCGCGGCTTCTGGTCTGTTTCTATTGCCAGGCCGTAATTTGTCCTCTTCAGCCATTCAGGGACCTCTCTATCTTCTGCCAAGGCAAGATACACGGCCCAGAATGTTGAAACAAGTAGTATCGCAAAAAATAATATTTTTTTCATCACCTGCCACCTCCTTGATTTTCAATTCTGAATAAAGGTATATTACTATTTTCAGGTTTTATAGTCAATGATTATTCTCCTATTATCTTTACCAGCACCCTCTTCTTCCTCTGGCCGTCAAATTCGCCGTAGAAGACTTTTTCCCAGGGCCCAAAATCAAGTTCTCCCTTAGTCACGGCAATTACCACCTCCCTGCCCATTATAGTCCTTTTAAGATGGGCGTCGCCGTTATCCTCTCCCGTGAGATTGTGTTTATACTTATCGATCCCGTATGGCGCGAGTTCTTCCACCCATTTCAGGAAATCTTCATGCAAACCGCTCTCGTTATCATTTATAAACACGCTTGCGGTTATATGCATTGCATTCACAAGGCACAGACCTTCTTTTACCCCGCTTTTTTTAACCGCTGATTCTACATGAGAAGTGATATTTACTATCTCGTATCTATCATTTGTATTCATCCAGATGTATTCTGTAAAATGTTTCATAACCTGCCTCCATTTCCGTTCGCCGAACGGTATAACTATAAAAATGCCGAGGAAACTGTGTCAGAGAATAAAAATCCTTTATCCGTGAGCCTGGCGCTTTTTTTATTATATTCTATCAGGCCTTGTTCCGCAAGGCCTTCAAGCGCGTCTTTTTCCAGCTCAAGAAACCCAAACCCTGTTTTATCCTTAAACCAATCGTAACTAATACCCTCTTTAGTCCTTATTTTTACGCTCGCGGTTTCCCTGGCCATCTGGATAGGAGCTAATTCTTCCCTGGATATAGCGGGATCCATGCCTTTATTAAACCTGTCTATATATTCTTTAACATCTTTTACATTCTCTGCCCTCGCGCCTCCCATATAAGAAACAGCTGACGGGCCAATACCTATATAAGGATTATTGCCCCAGTAATTCAGGTTATGCTTGCATTCAAAACCAGGCTTCGCGAAATTAGAAACCTCATAGCGCTGAAAACCTTTTTCAGGCAAATAAGCCGTCGCGTATTTATACATCTCTGCCATGACTTCGTCATCCAGGGGCGCGATAGATCCTTCCTCTTTCATCTTAAAAATAGGCGCATCTTTTTCGTAACTCAAGGAATAAGATGATATATGCTGTACGCCGCAGGCTGCTGCTTTTTCAAGGTCAGACTGCCACGCGTATAAATTTTCGCCGCTATTGCCAAAAATCATATCAATGCTTATATTTTTAAAACCCGCGCCTTTTGAGAACTCTATGGCTTTTATTGCCTGTTCAGAATCGTGAATCCTTCCAAGCTCCTTTAATTTTTTATCATCAAATGACTGGACGCCTACACTGATCCGATTCACGCCTTTATCTATAAACAGCTTGAGCTTTTCCTTATCTACGCTTTCGGGATTTACCTCTATACTAAATTCCATATCTTTTCTTATAAATCTCTTAAGGCCTTTTAATAATTTATCCAGCGTCTCCAGGCTTAATGCGCTTGGCGTGCCTCCGCCTATATAAATGCTTGAAATATCCTGATCCAGTTTATCTATTTGTTTTAAAATCACGCGCAAGTATGAGCTGGCAAAATCTTTAGAATACGGCAGGCTGTAAAAATCGCAATACAGGCACTTTTTAGAGCAAAAGGGTATGTGTATATATAACGCGGGCATCATTGGTTGGAGCTATAAATAGAGATATCTTCTATAAATTTTTTTCTTACACTTTCGTCTCTAAGCCTTTCCTCATCTTCTACAGGCAAGGCGCGAAAATACCTCATAAGCGCCATCGCGAATATACCTGTGCCTTTTTCATGCAATACATTATATAGGCCGCAGCTCGGGGAATTGGCCTTAAAAATAAATCCTGAGATCTTTTCTTTTTTAAGCTCCTTGAGCCTTTTTTCAGCCCATTTGAGCATTTTATCTGTATAGTCTATGTTTGTTAAATTTGTAACAAGCCTGGAAGACTCGAGGGCCCCTGTTAAATGCATCGCCTCTCTTGGGATGCCAAGTCCACACTCAGCCTCAGGGCACACGCTTACCCATTCTACAAGCTTATCAAAGGCACTTTTCAGGAAATGATCCAGTTTATGCCCAGCGTCATATCTGACGCTCTCGCCTAAAAGACAGCTGGATATCCCGAGTTTTATCTTATCCATAATCTTCTGTAGTTTCATTGGAAAGCCACTTCAAATAATCCGAGCTTCCTTCTATAATGGGAATAGCTATGATTTCAGGGATTTCATAAGGATGGATTTTTCTGATCGCATTTTCAACTTTTTTATAAAGCTCTCTTCTTGTTTTTATCACGCATGCCCATTCTAGCGTCTTCTCTATCCTGCCTTTCCACCTGTATACGCTCTTAAACGGGCCTATTATCTGCACGCAAGCGCCCAGCCTTTTATCCAGAATCTCTTTCGTCAGTTTCTCCGCGTGTTTCTTTCCTGATAATGTTGTTATCACCTGCACAAAAGACTGTCTCATCGCGCCTCTTTCTTCCTGATCTACCAACAACTTGACACTTGTGACAATGTCACAAGTGTCAAGTTGTTCACGGATAGGATTCGACTTCGATGTTATCAGCGTAGAATTCTTTACCGGAATCTGTCAGGATACCCAGGCCGCTGCATTTCGGGCAGTTAAACTCTGCTTTCTCGTGTTCAAATATCTCACCGCAGTCTTTACATTTCAATTTCGACTTTACAGATTTCATTACCAGCTTAGCGCCTTCGAGTATGTTTCCTCTGGAGAGTGTGTCAAAATACACCCTGATAGATTCTTCCTTGAATCCTGAAAGTTCGCCGAGCATAAGGGTAACACCTGTTATTCTCTTAGCCTTATGGCTTCTGGCCTCTTCCAGTATCTGTTTAACCACTGCTTCTACGATATGATATTCGTGCATATTTGCGCAATGCCCTGCTGTCCTGATAACAACTTTACACTACTAACATTGTCACAAGTGTAAAGTTGTTTAGAGCGTCAGGTTAGGAGTTCTTTGATTTTGGCTAATAGGACAGGGGCTTCGAATGGTTTTGTAATATAAGCGTTTGCTCCCACTTCCATACCGGTCTTCTTGTCGTCATCCTGCGCCCTGGCGGTAAACAGAATGATGGGTATGTGCTTATATTTTTCGTCAAATTTAAGCATCCTGCATACCTTATAGCCGTCTATTTTCGGAAGCATGAGGTCAAGTATAATAAGATCGGGAGAAACTGTCTTTGCCTTATCCAAGCCATCCTGGCCGTCGCACGCAGTAACCACTTCATAGCCGTTTGCCTCAAGCCTGATTCTAAGTGTATCTAGTATATCCTTCTCGTCATCAACTACAAGTATTCTCTTCGACATCGCTCTCTCCTGAATAATTCTTCTGGAAAAATTATCTTTTTAACATCCATAGTTCACTGATAAATTATACACGCCAAAACAAAAAAAGCAAACAACTTTACACTCCAAACAATGTCTGAAGTGTCAAGTTGTTGGTTATTGCTTTAGTTTATCTGGGTGGTGTTTGACAACCTCGGCTTGGACCATGTAGATCACGTCTTCGGCAATATTTGTGGTGTGGTCGCATATGCGCTCCAGGAAACGCGCTATCAATAACAGCTGTACTGCCCTGGGCGCGCTGGAAGGGTCCTTTGCCATATAGTCTTCTGTTAATTCTTTCTGAATAATATTCCTCAAATTATTAGCTTCAGAGTCTGACAATAACACTTTTTTTGCAAGTTCTATGTCGCCTTTCACAAACGCATCTATAGACATCTTCACCATATTCTGGGCAACAGAGGTAAGCTTAGGGATATCGACCAATGGTTTTAATAGCGGTTTATCAACCAGTTCGAGAGTGCGCTGGGCAATATCCACTGCTATATCAGCTATCCTTTCAAGCTCGGAGTTTATCTTCATGCCTGTGGTAATAAAGCGCAGGTCCTTGGCCATAGGCTGATAGCGGGCTATCAGGTCTATACATTTCTCGTCTATATCGAGTTCCAGCTGATCGACATTATTATCATTTTCTATCACGCTTTTAGCCAATGCCTTGTCTCTATTCTTAAGCGCTTCTACGGATTTATAAATAGCCTCTTCCGCAAAAGCTCCCATTTTCAATATATCCTGATTTAAGCTTTTCAGCTCTTGATCAACATGTCTTTCCATATAAAACCTCCTTTTGTAACCACCCCAACCGCGTAGGAGGCCTACGGCCACCTACGCGGTTTCTTTATCCGTACCTGCCTGTAATATAATCTTCTGTCCTTTTGTCTTTCGGAGCGGTAAATATCTCCTGAGTTTTTCCAAACTCCACCAGCTCTCCCAGCAGCATAAAGCCTGTATCGTCCGAAACCCTGGCTGCCTGCTGCATATTATGGGTAACTATTATTATAGTATAACTATTTTTTAATTCACGCATTAATTCCTCAATCCTGGCCGTAGCCTGCGGATCCAGCGTAGAGCAGGGTTCATCCATCAATAGTACATCGGACTTTACCGCGATAAGACGGGCTATGCAGAGCCTCTGTTTCTGTTCCAGAGACAACCTCAACGCAGATTCTTTCAGCCTGTCTTTCAGCTCATCCCACAAAAGAACGCTTTTTAAACTCATCTCCACTGTTTCGTCTAATTTATCTCTTCTTATGTTTTCCGCATGCACTCTTTCCCCAAAAACTATATTCTCGTAAATAGAAAGCGGGAAAGGATTCGGCCTCTGGAAAACCATGCCTACTTCTTTACGAAGTTTTACCAAGTCCGCGTCTAAGCCGAGTATATCTATGCCGTCTACCAAAACTTTGCCGGTTGTTTTAACGTTTTCTATCAAATCGTTCATGCGGTTAAAAACGCGCAGCATAGTAGATTTGCCGCAGCCGGAAGGCCCGATAATAGCGGTAATCCTGTTGGGCTCAAAGCTTGCATTTACATCCAACAATGCTTGAAAATTACCATACCATAGATTGAGTTTTTCCGTAGATATCTTTGCCATTAACCGAATTTCCCTCTTATGTAACCATCTGTGCGATTATCCTGAGGCACAGTGAATATCTTTTCTGTCTTGTCTAATTCTATAAGCTCCCCGTTCAGGAAAAACGCAGTCCTGTCTCCGACTCTGGCGGCCTGTTTCACATTGTTAGTCACAAGCACTATTGTATATTTTTCTTTTAACTTCACCATGGCGTCTTCTATCTTAGCGGTAGAAATAGGGTCAAGGCCTGAACACGGTTCATCAAAAAGAATCACTTCAGGCTCCACTGCAAGAGTCCTGGCTATGCACAGGCGCTGCTGCTGGCCTCCGGATAATTTAAAAGCGGATTCACCCATCCTGTCTTTGACCTCTTCCCATAGATACGCCTGCTTCAAGGCATTTTCCACTACCTGCGCCAGGCGCTTTCTGTTATTAACACCTGCCATCTTCATGCCATAAGCCACGTTATCAAATATTGAGAGTGGCAGCGGTAACGGAAGAGCAAATACCATGCCTACTTTTCTGCGTAAAAGTTCGACATCGACTTTCCTTATGTCCTGACCGTCAAATAGGACATCTCCATTCATTTTAAAACGAGTGTTAAGATCATTCAGGCGGTTTAACATTCTTAAAAAAGTGGTTTTACCGCTATTGGACGGGCCTATGATGCTTAAAATCTCATTAGGCAAAATCTGCATAGTGACACTTTTAAGCGCCTGAGTAGAATCAAACCAGACATTGAGCTTTTTTATATCAAAGGTTACCATTTTTTCTTCTTTCTGAATTTTGTGCGTATAATTATCGCCATCAGGTTCATGAATAAAACCAGCGCCAATAAAACAAAAGCAGTCCCGTATCTTATCTTTTCATCTACGTTAGGCACCTGGGTAGAAATAACATACAGATGATACGGCAATGCCATTGCCTGATCAAAAATAGATTTCGGAAGCTGCGGAAGATAAAAAGCAGCTACTGTAAATAGTATCGGTGCTGTCTCTCCGGCAGCTCTCCCCAAACCCAGAATAGTTCCTGTCAAAATCCCAGGTATAGCATTCGGCAGGACAATATGTCTTATAGTCTGCCACTTGCTTGCGCCTAATGACAGGCTTACCTCGCGGAATGATTGGGGCACGCTCTCTAATGCTTCCCGCGAAGTAGTAATAACTATAGGAAGAATCATTATGCCTAAAGTAAGAGATCCTGAAAGTATAGACGCCCCGAATTTAAAAAATATTACAAATAAAGCCAGGCCAAAAAGCCCATAGACTACAGACGGCACACCTGCCAGATTTACAATAGCCAGTTTTATAATGCGATTAAGCGGATTGTCCCTGGAATATTCGCTTAAATATATCGCGGCTAAAAGGCCTATGGGCAAAGCAAAGATGATTGCCCCTGCAACTAAATATATAGTGCCAACGATTGCCGGGAATATGCCTCCGGCGCGCATGCCTTGACGCGGCATATCAGAAAGAAATTGCCAGTTTATGGCAGGAAAGCCTTTTTGAATTATAATTACGACTATCAGGCCCACAGGTACTACTATTAAAAGCGTGGCCAGAAGTAAAAAGAAAAAAGCTATATTCTGCGTCCTGTGCGGATTTCTCTTCATTGTTTTTTATGCAGGAACAGGTCTGCTGTTACGTTAATTGCAAAACTTATAACAAATAAAACTAT
The DNA here is from genome assembly GCA_030691625.1 of Candidatus Omnitrophota bacterium. Lineage (GTDB taxonomy): Bacteria > Omnitrophota > Gorgyraeia > Gorgyraeales > Gorgyraeaceae > UBA10183. Next base: position 27,829 of record JAUYDX010000084.1, read on the forward strand.
GCCTATTGCAAAAAGCGCGAAATAATGCTCGCTGCCCACAACTGCCTCTCCCATCTCAGCTGCAATAGTAGCGGTTAAAGTGCGGACCGGAGCTAAAATACTATTTGGTATAACTGCTGCGTTTCCTGTGATCATCATAACTGCCATGGTCTCTCCGATCACTCTTCCTATCCCCAGCATTATAGCAGCCAGTATACCGCTGGACGCTGCAGGAAGCATGACCCGCCATATTGTCTGCCAATGCGTAGCGCCTAACGCAAGCGCGCCTTCTTTATAAGTTTTTGGTATAGAATAAAGCGCGTCTTCCGCTATAGAAACTATCGTAGGCATAGCCATAAAAGCCAGCATTATAGAACCTGACAATGCGGTCAGGCCCGTAGGCAGGTGAAAAACATTTTTCACAATAGGCACCAGCGTTACCATGCCAATAAAACCAAGCACAACGCTCGGTATAGCAGCCAATAGCTCTATTCCTGCTTTTAGAATCTCTTTTATTTTTAAAGGCGCTACCTCTGCAATATAGATTGCGCAGCCCACTCCTATAGGAATAGAAATAATAGCTGCACCTAAAGTGACCAATAATGACCCGAGAATAAGAGGAAGTATTCCCAACTGCGGCGGATCTGAAATAGGATACCAGCTTTTACCGAACAAAAAATTAAAAGGGCCCACGATATTAAAAACCGCGAGCCCTTCTTTTAGCAAAAATAGAAAAATTAGTACGACAAAAAATATCGAGGCAATACCGCAGACGAGTATCAGCTTCTCTATAATAAACTCTTTAAACTTCCGCATGCAATCTACCCGAAACAACTTGACACTTGTGACAATGTCACAAGTGTCAAGTTGTTAGTTTTTTATAGGGACAAAATCAGTGACTAAGACTATATCCTGACCTTCTTTGGAAAGCGCAAAATCTACAAACTTCTTTACCAGACCCTGCGGCGCGCCATTGGTATAGAGAAATAATGGCCTTGATATCGGATATTTATTATTTATAACATTCGCTATCACAGGCTCTACATATTCTGATTTTTCATCCTTGGCTATGGCGACTGGTTTTTGCTTAGCTGAAATATATCCCATACCGTAATAACCTATAGCGCTGGAGTTCCCAGCTACTTCATCAGCTATAGCCTGAGATGATGAGAGCATTAAAGCCCTTGGCACAAATTCTTCTTTGCTATTAGGGTCATTTTTTCTCAATACATGCTCTTTAAAATAAACGTGTGTGCCTGAATTCACTTCCCTGGAAAGTAAGACTATTTTTTCATCTTTTCCGCCAAGCTCTTTCCAATTAGTTATCTTTCCTGTAAAAATGCCCGCAAGCTGATCTAATGTAAGCTTATTCACGGAATTCGCAGGATTTACTACCACTGCAAGGCCATCTAAGGCTGCCTTTATTTCATTTGGATTTACGCCTTTTTTATTGGCAAGGGCGATTTCTTTATCCTTTATATTCCTGGAGCTCATGGCTATGTCGCAAGAAGCGCTTATAAGGCTGGAAAGCCCTGTGCCTGACCCGCCTCCGGTAACAGCTATAAAATCTCCCGGATATTTCTCCATATATTTCTCTGCCCATGCCTGGCCCAGATTCACCATAGTGTCAGAGCCTTTTATCTGTATAGAATTTTTTCCCTGGCCAGCAAACGCGGAAAGGCTGAACATCAACATTATAAAAACCATCAATCCTTTTTTAATCATAACGCCTCCTTAAAATGATATTTTAAATTTTGTGCCCACTACATTAGCGTCTATCCATTTACCTGAGCTCTTCATGGTTTGGAGCATATAATAGATTTCTCCTTTTATATTCTTAGTCAGGTTCATGCCGATTCCAGCGGATGCCCTGTTTTGATTTAACTGGTTAGTGGCGCTTAGACTAAAAAGCATCTCGTCAGACATATACGGCTGAATCTCCATCTTCGTATATTTCCAGGGAAATTTCATGGAGATCTTATTGCGGTATCTCCAGGCATCAGCCTGATATTGGAAACTACGGTATTCCAAGCGGCTGCGGTCTTCGAATTTAAACCCCTTCGAATCCCAGAGTAAAGACAATGTCACATAAGGCGATCTCTCCAACCTAAACCTTCTTTTTTTAGATTCATAGATATACCTGTATCCAGCGCCAACATTCAGGTATTTCTGAAGATTATAAAAAAATCCTATATCATAATGCTGGTAAAAAAATTCATCCGCATTGTCCCCCCATCGGAATTCCTGCTCAAAGGCTATCTTTGATTTATCATTGATTTTCATTTCCTCTACATCTGTGTTCCATACCTGGAAATCCCCATCATCATAGGCATACGCCACAGCTGTTACAAATAACAGCAAAGCCATAATTAAAACTATTTGTTTTTTCATGCTTCCTCCTTTTTTTAGTTTTATCATGGCTTAAGTATATATGATGCCTATTAAATGCGCTTCAAGGCCAGGTAAAATATAGGTAAAGTTTTTTAGGCGCGTTTCTACTGCATAGGAAGGGTAAACCAGAATTTTGAACCAAGGCCTTCTACGCTTTCCACGCCTACATTGCCGCCATGCAGCTCAACAATATGTTTTACGATGGAAAGCCCTAATCCTGTGCCTCCAAGTTCGCGCGAGCGCGCCTTGTCAACCCGGTAGAACCTCTCAAATATGCGGGGGATATCTTTTTCCGGAATACCTATTCCGGAATCCTCTATAGCAATCTTCATATCTTTTCCTTCTTCCCTGCCATAAACTTTAACCCCGCCTTTTTCTTTATTAAACTTTATTGCGTTATCTATCAGGTTAGTAAATACCTGTTCCATCCTGTCTTTATCAGCTCTTATTAAAAATTCCTGCGGTATTTCATTTTTAATCTCTACGTTTTTTTTCTCTGATAGCACCTTAAAACTCGATATTATATTATCAGCCAGCTGATGGAGATTAAAAATACTCTTCTCCAGCGCTATGTCTTTTGACTCAAGGTGTGATAAGGAAAGTAGGTCTTCTACCAGTTGATTCAGCCGCTGGGCGTGTTCCTGGATTATGTTCAAAAAATGGCGGTTATTTTCTTTATCATCAATAGCGCCTTCTATAAGAGTCTCTATAAAACCTTTTATGGAAGTAAGCGGGGTTTTTAATTCATGCGATACGTTTGCTACAAAATCGCGGCGCATGGTTTCTAATTTTCTTATCTCAGTCATGTCATGGATAACCAGAAGGCATCCGCTGATAATGCCTTTTTCAAAAACAGGCGAGGCATTTATCTGAAAAATCTTCTGCACAGGCCACATAAGATTCAGTTCGCGAGAAGCGAATTCGCCTTTTTTTAAAACCCCATTTATAATGCCAAAGAGATCATTATTACGAATGGCTTCCAGGAAGACCCTGCCTTCTAAATTATTCTTTGAGGTATTAAATATCTTCTCTACGGTGGGATTAACAGATATTATGCGGCTTGCCTTATCCACAACTACTATGCCTTCCACCATGCTTTCCAGGATCGCCATAAGATGCTGATTTTTCACTTCGATCTCGCCTATCTTATCCTCCAGGTTCTCTGCCATTTTATTTAAAACAGAGGCCAGCTCTCCTAATTCATCTTTTGAAGTAATATGTATTTTATGGCTAAAATCGCCTTTGGAAAATTTATTAGACGCATATATCATTCTATTTATGGGCTTTGCTATCTCCCTGGTCAATATGGCTCCTAAAATAAAAGCCAGTCCCAGGGCAAAAAACAGGCTGTATAAAACTACTCTTCTGATTACAAATAACATTTCTTTAAGGTCAGAGAGCGGTAAAGCCAATCTCAACACACCTATTATCTCTCTGTCACTCTTGATAGGCAAGGCTATATAAAGCATATCTATCCTGAGAGTTTTGGAATACCGTATTTCTTCTCCTGTATAATCAGACAAGGCTTTTTTAATCTCTGGGCGGTCTGAATGATTTTCCATTTTTAGAACTTCATTTATCGTCTCTTCAGAATCGGCCAGAACCTTCCCAGCCTTATTTATAACGGTAATGCGGCATTTTATTTTTTGACTCAAAGATTTTACCAGAGAATCCATTAAAGGCGTGTTTCCTTGCAGCAGGGCTTCTTTTGGAATCTGAGCTTCTACTAAATAGGCCTGATTGATAAGGGAAGTTTTAATATCCTGGAGAGAGTTATTTTCTAATTTTCTGTCTAAGAAAAACGCAATAAGCCCGAATGAAACTAAAATAATAAATAAATACGAAAATGCCAGCTTGTATTTAAAACTATGGATTTTAATATTCATCCGCATCCAGCTCGAATCTGTAACCGTAGTTTTTTACAGTCACAATTCTGTTTGATTCATTCTTCAGCTTTTTACGAAGGGTTGTTATGTGGACGTCTACTGTGCGGGTCTGTATTTCAAGGGCCTGGTCAAAACCCCAGATAGTATCCAGAAGATAATCCCTGGAAAGCATCCTGCCTTTTGCTTTTATCAAAATCTTTAACAGTTCAAATTCTTTTGAAGTAAGCTCTATTGGTTTACCTTTTATCGATACCATAATCTTGGAAAAATCTATAGACATGTCCCCGATTTTTAATACTTCCGGCTGTTTATCCTTTTCCTTTAGCCGGCGCAGTACCGCCTTTATCCTGGCTATAAGTTCCCTGGGGCTGAATGGCTTTGTCACGTAGTCATCCGCGCCCAATTCCAGGCCCACGATCTTATCCGCTTCCTGAGCCTTGGCTGTAAGGATAATTATAGGTATATGCGTGATTTTTGTGTCATTTTTGACAGCCTTGCAGACTTCCAGGCCGTCCAGCTCAGGAAGCATCAAATCTAAAATAATAAGGTCAGGGTGCTCTTTACGCGCCATATCCAGGCCATCTTCGCCATTATTAGCTGACAATACCCTAAAGCCTTCTTTCTTAAGATTGTAATCGAGCACTTTGACTATATCTTTTTCGTCTTCTATTATTAAAACCTTTTCTTTGGCCATATAAATTAATTATACCCTTAAAAACAAAAAATCCCAAGCAATTTTTGCCTGGGATTTTTTGCCTTGCCTCTCCCTGTATAGCGCTATTTTGCCGCGCCTTTTTTCAAATGATTAATGCCTTTAACCACTAAGAAAATACAAAACGCCACTATCAGAAAATCAATTACCGTGTTTACAAACATGCCGTAATTAAGGGTAACCGCGGGAATTGATGGAGTCGGCGGAGTATTAATAACCGCTTCTTTAAGAACTACTTTCAGGTTTTTGAAATCAACTCCTCCGAGCAATATCCCCAGAGGCGGCATCATCACATCACCCACGAGAGAAGTGACTATTTTACCAAACGAAGCTCCGATTACAATACCTACTGCCATATCCACCGCGTCGCCTTTAACTGCGAATTCCTTAAATTCCTTGATAATAGACATACGTCTCTCCTTTTTGTGGCACTACAGCCATTTCTTGCGCTTGAAATAATGAAGCATTACCACGGATAGAGCTATCATAAAGGCTATAACAGAAGGATAGCCGTACGGACTGGAAAGCTCCGGCATGTATTTGAAATTCATTCCGTAGATGCTGGCGATAAGGGTGAGCGGCATCATTATTGTAGCGATAACTGTAAGGGTCTTCATGATCTCGTTCAGGCGGTTTGACACAACAGATACGTACGCCTCCATGGCGCCTGTGATTATATCGCGGGACGTGCCCACGATATCATTAAGCCTTACCAGATTATCGTATATGTTCCTGAAGTAGATGGCGTTTTGAGGTGTTATGTATTCAAAATCTCCCTTGGTGATAAGAGCGGCCACATCTGCCTGCGGCCCTATGGTGCGCCTTAAAAGCATTATCTCGTTTTTAAGATGATATATCTTTTTCAGCGTATTCTGCGTGGGGTCTTTAAATAATTCATCGCTCATTTCATCCACAAGATTATCAAAACTATCTATCACGGGAAAATAGCTGTCTACCACAGAATCTATTATGGAATAAAGCAGGAAATCAGCTCCGTTCATTATAATAGGCGACTGTTTTTTCACCCTCTCCTTCGTAGCGGAAAAAGAGTTCACAGGAGCCGTGCGGACAGTAATAAGAAAATTCTTGCCAAGACAGCAATCCAGCTCTATTGTCTTTATCTTGCTGCCATTTGCCTTGTCGCGCGGCTCTATTGAAAACATCACAAGGAATATATAATCCTTAAACTTTTCAACCTTGGGCCTGGCGTTAGGAAGTATTAGGTCTTCTACGGTGAGAGGGTGCAGGTTAAAGACATTTGTCAAAAGATCCACGTCTGCGTCGTCTATCTCATCCATGTCTATCCACAGCGTGGAAGACTGGTCATTGAGCGCTTGCTGCATCTCTTCTGTTGAAAGGACCGTCTTTAATCCTTTATCCGGATGGTATAAAAACGCTTCGTGCATATAAAAGATTTTACCTTAAATAAACTTTTCTTGCAAACAAATTCTGGGATTTTATCCAGGCTGGGAAATGGAGATTATGCCTGAAAAAAAGCCCTCTGCGAGCGCTTTGCTCGCAGAGGGATAATAACTAAATTTGGCCCGCTTTTTAGCGGCTGCCACCCTTACGCTTTGAGAAACATTCCTTGCAGTATACCGGACGATCTCCGCTAGGCTTGAAAGGAACTTCACATTCTTTCTTGCACTCTTCGCAAACCGCCTTATGCATTTCTCTGGGACGCCCGCCAAATCCACCACCATCTTGAAACCCCATGCTTCCTCCTTTATTGTTCAGTTAAATTGCTGAACAATAGTAGTATACTACAAATAAACGCCCGTTGCAACTTATTTTGTCCAGAAATTTAATCTTTATTCTTTTTCTCTTTTTCAGCCTCCGCTTTGTTTTTGACGGATTCCATGTCCTGCATCACGGCCTTTTTCGCTTCTTCTGCCGTTTTTATGGCCGTATTTTTTTCCTCTGTGGCTTTCTGCATAGCCGCAGCTCTTTCCTCGCCTTTTAATTCTTTTGCGGCTTCTTTGGCCTCTTTGAATTTTTTCATGGCCTCGTCTTTAGACTTTTTAAAGGCTTCTTGCGCTTTTTTTCTTTCGTTATCCGCTTTTTCTTTTGCCTGCTTCGAGGTTTTCCTGGATTCATTTTTCATCTCTTCCGATTGCTTCTTAGACTGCTCTAATCCGCTTTTGCCCTTACCCTCTTTCTTTCCTGCAAAGGCATTGGGTAAAATCAGCCCTGTCACAAGCAGCGCAAAAACAAACATTTTTACTATTTTCCCCATACTAACTCTCCTTTCTATTTGGCTCCCCGGGCAGGACTCGAACCTGCGACATACTGGTTACAAGTGACCCGAAATTACTTTCGGACTTGGACTATATCATCTCCATAGCTATTGCCGTAGGAGGCGGGTATATAGTCTCTGCACGTTTATCCGCTGATAATACTGGCGGAATTTAGCTCAGGATTGCCCTTTTTGAGGGTTTCCCTGAATTAGCCCGCTTTTTCAATCCCGATTTCTCGGGAAAGCTGCCATTATTGACAGCCAGTCGCTCTACCAACTGAGCTACCGGGGAGTGTGTAATTTGTAAAGAACAGAAACTTCTCGACTCGTCCGCCTGCGGCGGACTCGCTCGAAGAATATTGCTATTTAAGCAATTTTGCAGGTTGAATTGCAAAGATTTTCAAGGCGGGCCCAGTTATCATCCACGCCTTTCTGGATCTCGTCTATAACGGATTTATTTTCTTCTGTGAAAAGATGGCTGAAGCGGCCCTGGGATTTTAGCCATTCGATAACAGGTTTTCTCTCTTTAGGCTTGTATGTAAAGCGCCATACCCCGTTTTCCACCTCTATCAGGGGCCATACGCCTGTTTCAACAGCCAGTTTTGATATCTCTATGGACTTTTCCTGCGGGAATCTCCAACCTCTATGACAGGTAGCGATTACATTTAAAAACGCCGGGCCGTCTGCCGCGAACGCCTTTTCAGATTTTGTAACAAGGTCATTCCAGTTAGATGCGGATGCCTGAGCCACGTAAGGTATCCTGTGAGCAGCTACTATAGAAGTAAGGTCTTTTTTAAACTGTTCTTTTCCATGACTTTCTTTTCCATGAGGCACAGTGGTCGTTGATGCACCTTTGGGAGTAGCCCCTGAACGTTGCGCGCCCGTATTCATATAAGCCTCGTTATTGTAGCACACGTAAACCAACCTATGGCCCCTTTCCAATGTGCCCGAAAGAGATTGTAACCCTATATCGTAAGAATTTCCGCTTAAAGAAATTTTTCCATTTCTTTTTATAATAACGGTATGATTTTTTTTCAATTGAGGACAATAAACAAAACCTTTATAGTTCTCCAGCGTTACCTGTTGCTTATCACCATACAGTTTTCTTCTGGAATATAATTTATGTTTTAAATATTCATTATCTATGCCTATTCTATAAATTCCATCCTTCTTGGACACGCTACAATTTCTACCTAATTTTAATATCAATTCTACCATGTCATTCATGAGCATAGTTGAGGCTGTTATATATCTAAGGTGATAGCTGCTGCGATTTTCCTGTTTAGTTACAGAGCCATCCCCATCCATTAATGAACCAAATATTTGCCTGAGATGACCCTTGTCAAGAGCCAATGCCCACTTTGGTATTCTTTTGTTCTTAGATCCTTTGCCACATTCTTTTTCTAAATATTCGTAAATCTGTTTAGATTGAAAATCTACAGATCTATTACATTTAAAAGGAGACAGGCCAAGATTCTGTAATAACTTATAAATTTTCTCCTTTTTATCATTGTTTGATTGATATATGCGAATCAGATAACCAGATTTGCTCTTATATAAACACCCCTCTGAAATATACCAACCTAAAAATCTTAACCACTTATTTATCTCAAACTTGGAAAATTCCTTTTGATATGTGTATTTAGGTATTTTAGGAATATCTATATCAGATATTTTTATTCCATTTCCATACCAATAAAATTTTCTTAAAAAAGCGGTCTTATATCTTTTTATTAAGTCTATGCCCTTAATAAATTCCCATCTGCCTTTATACCAGATTGGCACATTATGATTAGGAGTTATTAAAAAATCTATAAAGCGGCTTTTACCTCTTATCATCGCGCCTTTATATGGGTATTGATGCAATTTTTCATTTTCCTGTAATTCTAATTCATTGGTCTCGGGATTTACTGACCAAATTTTTTCACCTACTTTTATGTCTTTGATATTCTTAAATCCATTTTCGGTAAATATATCTGTATCATCGGAATAACATCCGCCGTCTCCGCCAAAAGCGACAAACTTTATCTCTTTTGTGATCTTGCCTTTTTTCTTAAGCGCCCTGTAAGCTGTTTCCACGCCGCTCATCGTGGCAGCTGAATTTTCAAAGGCATTATGTATAAAAGGTATTTTCCATGCTGTAAAAGGATATATCGTAGTGGCTACTTCCAGGCAGCCTGTTGCTGAACCTGCTACAACGTAATCTTTCGTGCCCATTAAAACCTGGCGTACCACTGTTGAGGCCCCGCACCCTGCGCAAAGCCTGTGTCCGCCTGAAAGCCGTTCCGGTATTTTAGCTAATTCTTTTATGTTTGCCATTTTATTCCCTTGAGCCTAGATAATTTATTGGGTTAGAAACTTTTTTGTTCTTTAATGCCGCGCCTAAATCAGAATAGACTTTCTTTATATCATCAGGAAAGATATCTCTCCCGCCCAAGCCGTATATATAATTTGCCACAAGCGGCTTTATGCCTGAATCATAAAGCGCCGCTTTAATTTCCGTATAGAGCGGCCCGCCTTCTGCTGAAAACGACTCTGCCCTGTCCAAAACAGCTAATGCCTTTACATTTTTAAGCGCTCCGATAATCTTTTCCTTGGGGAAAGGCCTGAAAACCCTGGGCCTCAATAGGCCTGCCTTTACGCCTCCGGCCCTTAATCCATCGACAACGCTCCTTGCCGTGCCTGCCGTAGACGACAAAGCAACCACCGCGATCTCAGCGTCCTCTAATTTATAGGTATCTATAAAATCGTATTTTGCGCCAAAGGCCTTCTCGAATTCCTTAAACAAATCCGGCATTATCTTCAGCGCGCCTTTCATTGCCTCTGACTGCTGGCGTTTATGCTCAAAATAATAATCCTGCAGATCCAGAGGCCCATATGTCACAGGGTTATCAACATCCAGGAGCGGATGATCCGGCTTATATTCCCCTACAAATTCTTTTACTTTTTTATCTTCCAACAGCTGGACGCCTTCCACAGCGTGGCTTGTTATAAATCCATCCTGGCAAATCATTACAGGTAAAAGTATATCTTTATGCTCCGCGATCCTCACGGCAAGTATCGTATTTTCGTACGCCTCCTGGCCGCTCTCGCAGTAAATCTGTATCCAGCCAGAGTCTCTCGCGCCCATAGTGTCAGAATGGTCGCAGTGTATATTTATAGGGCCTGAAAGCGCGCGGTTTACAACAGGCATTATTATAGGTAACCTCAAGGACGCCGCTATATAAACTATCTCCCACATAAGCGCTAAGCCGTTCGCGGAAGTCGCTGTCATTGTCCTGGCCCCGGCTGCTGAAGCCCCAACGCACGCGCTCATGGCGCTGTGCTCTGACTCCACAGGTATGAGTTCTGTCGAGACCTGGCCGTTTGCCACGTAGTTTGAAAAATACATCACTATTTCAGTCTGGGGGGTAATAGGGTATGCTGCCACTACATCGGGATCTATCTGCTTCATAGCGGTTGCCACTGCCTGGTCGCCTGTTAAAGGTAACTTTTTAGATTTCACCTGTGTCATATTATTCCTTTTTCATATCAATGCATTTTACAGGACACACCTGCGCGCAAATGCCGCAGCCCTTACAATGATCATAGTCAAAACCTGCCATCTTCCCGTCTTCAACCTTTATAGAAGAATCAGGGCAATACATCCAGCAGAAAAGGCAATTGATGCATTTTTTGTCGTTTTTTTCAGGCCTGAACGTGCGCCACCCGCCTGTTTTGTATTCCATGGCGTTTCCGGCTTTCAGGATTAATCCGCCTATCGGTATCTCTTTCCAGGTTTTTTTCTTCTCTGCCATACGTAACCATCCCAACCTCGTAGGTTGCCTGCGGCAACCTACGAGGTTTATTACCCTATTTTCAGTTCGTTATACGCACGCTTTATGCCTTCTATATTGGCGTTTGTTTTTTCCTCGCCTATCTTTTTAATAAATTTCGCTTTTACAATAGCGCTTACCTCATCTATTGACACTATATTATTCACCTTTAAAAAAGCGCCCAGCATAGGCATATTGGGCATGGGGATTTTCAGGGTTTCCAGCGCTATCCTGGTAGCGTCCACTGTGCCTACCTTGCCGTGTTTAAGGCCGACCGCTTTTCTTATATCCGCGGGGGATTTTCCAGTATTTACCAAAAGAATCCCTTCGTCTTCCAGGCCCTCCGTAACGTCTACTGTGCCAAGAAGCGTGGGGTCAATGACTATAACCACATCAGGGCTGGTAACAGAGCTGTGCACGTAAATAGGCTCATCGCTAATACGCGTAAACGCCTTCATAGGCGCTCCTGCCCTTTCTGGCCCGTATTCAGGAAACGCCTGGATATATTTACCTATATCAAGCGCCGCCTCTCCCAGAAACTGGCTGGCTGTCTTCGCGCCCTGTCCGCCCCTTCCATGCCAGCAAACCTCCACCATTGACATAATTCCCCTCACCCTACCTTCTCCCATAAATGGGAGAAGGTATTATTTTAAAAAACGTTTTTTTATTATATAACCTTGTTATTAACTTGTCAAGTTTGATTAGATACAGGAAGCCTTCCTTCAAGGGCCCTTATCAGGGTGGCCTGATCTATGTAATCAAGGTTTCCGCCTACGGGAATGCCATAAGCGATGCGGCTTATTTTAACCTTTAAAGGCTTGATGTTTTCTGAAAGATACAATGCCGTGGTCTCGCCTTCAGCGTTCGAGTCCATAGCAAGTATCACTTCCCTAACCCTGTCTTCCTTTATGCGCTTAATAAGTTCTTTTATCCTCAATTCTTCAGGCCCTATCCCGTCAAGCGGGGATATGACCCCGAAAAGAACGTGGTATGTCCCTTTGTACCTGCCTGATTTTTCTATTAAAATCAGGTCCCTGGGCTCTTCCACAACGCACACTATTGTCTTATCTCTTCTCTGGTCGCTGCATATAGAGCATACCTCTGACTCGCTCAAATTCCCGCAGATCCCGCAGAACCTCACATCCTCTTTTACCTTCCTTATAACAGAAGAAAATTTTATCATTTCATCGCTGGACGACTTAAGCACGTGAAAAGCCATCCTCTCCGCGGTCTTCGCGCCTATACCCGGCATCTTCTTAAAACATTCGATTAATTCCTGCATTGATTTTGTGTAAGCGCCCATGTTTAATTATTCTTTGTAGATTTAAAAATCCTGCCGCCGAATATATTCAGGGCTGAGTCTATGATAGGCTCTTTGGATTTTACCTCTTCTTTTATCTGAGCGGACTCGGAGGCCACTTCCCTTACCTTCCTGTCAGTGGCAGCAAAACTCATTTTAACAGGCGCGTCCATTATTTGAGAAAGGGCCTGCTCTATCGCGTCCTTATTCTGTTTCTCTTCAAGCACCTCCCTGTGAAAATTCAGTTCTCTCGGGAATCCTATAATCACTGTATCGCCTTTTACAGAATCAGGCTCGCCTTCAGCCAGATACGTGGATATGGACATCTTTTTAACAGCCATGGCCTTTACAAGTATGGGCCAGGCATCCTTTACCCTGTTCAAATCCACCGGGGCATGGTTAGAGCTGGCCTGGACAGGGCCCTGGGTTTCCTGTTTTTTAACTGCTTCATTGGCATTCAGGATTTTTTTAAAAAATGCCTTTTCCTGATGAGGGGGTTTTGTTTCTGATCTATGCGCGTCAGGCTGGACAGCCTGGCTTTTCTGGGGCTCGCCTGTATTTTTAACGCTTGTGTCACGCAGTCTGGACAAGATCTCTTCTATTGAAGCGATAGAATCCCTGGAGGCGAGCTTTACCATGGTCAGTTCAAAAACTATCCTCTCAGGCAGAAGCTGTTTTATCATCTTAAGGCCGTTAGAAATGACATTTATGATATAAAAAATATCGCCCTGCGAAAATCCTAGAGCGTCTTTTTTAATCCTGTCTATGGAATCCTTCTGCAGGCTGATTATCTCGTCACTATCTATGCCTGATTTAATTATCATTATATTCCTGAAATGCTCCAGGAGCTCTGTCAGGAACTGCCTGGTATCCTTTCCGGAATTCAAAACCTCCCCAGCCAGGCGTATGCCGGATTTGGTATCTTTATTTAAAATATATTCCGTGGCGCTGAAAAGGGTTTCCTGGTCTATCATGCCAAGAGATTCTATCACGTCTTTCAGGCGCACCTTGTCTTTACTGAAAGACGCTATCTGGTCGAGTATGCTCTCCGCGTCGCGCATACTCCCGTCAGACGCCTTTGCGATATACAGGAAGGCGTCTTCGTCTATATTTATTTTCTCTTCCCTGCTCACCTGGTGAAGCTTGACGATTATATCTTTAATCTGTATGCGCCTGAAATCAAACCTCTGGCACCTGGAGAGTATCGTGGCAGGCACCTTGTGCGGTTCTGTGGTGGCAAATATGAATTTCACGTGCATGGGCGGCTCTTCCAGCGTCTTTAGGAGCGCGTTAAACGCCTCTGTGGTAAGCATGTGAACTTCATCTATGATATATATCTTGAAACGGCCTTTCGAGGGGGAAAATTTCACAGTCTCCCTAAGACTCCTGATCTCATCTATGCCGCGGTTAGAAGCCCCGTCTATCTCTATCACGTCCATGCTGGAGCCGGCGGTGATTTCCTTGCAGGTGGAGCACGCGTTGCACGGCTTGACAGAAGCCCCTTTTTCGCAGTTAAGCGCCTTGGAGAATATCCTGGCAGTAGAGGTCTTTCCTATGCCCCTGGGGCCTGTGAACAAATAGGCGTGATGAAGCCTCTCCATCGAAATAGCGTTCTTAAGAGTAGTGGTGATATGCTCCTGTCCCACTATCTCGTCAAAGTCCTGAGGCCGCCATTTACGCGCAAAAGGTAGATATGTCATTTTATTTCCCGCTTAAAAAAAGGATAAGTTTTCCCAACAGCCATATGAAAAATACAATGATAACCGCGCTTAACACCAGGCGCAGGATAAAAGCTATTAATAGAAGCGCTGGGAAAATCAGGAACCCAAGGCTTGCGAATACGCCTACAAGTATTAAAAACACGAGGCCTATAAAAAATTCTTTCATATTATTTATGCCATAATAGTCTGGCATACTCCCAGGTTTCTATCATCAGGACAACTGATATAGTGGTTACCAGCGGTATTATCTCTTTTTTTATCCAAAAAGGCTTTAATGATATATATTTATTAATCCGTAATAAATAGTCAGGCCTCGGAAGATATTTAGGCGTTGATCTGCAATATTCTTTGTACTCCCGGCCAAATCTCTCTAAAAGGATCTTCTCTTCTTTTTTTATCTGCGGTATATAGATCATAAAAAATACAGCCGCGAATAAGAAAAAAAACCAAAGCTCTAATAACATCACCACAACCCCTGTGCCTATTATAAATGTCCCGAAATACATAGGATTCCTTATGATAGCGTACGGCCCGGTCTTTACCAGGGCATTGCCATTCAATGTGTTTTCCTCTTTATATCCCCTGGCTGAAATGCGGAATAGAAAACCGAATAATACCAGCCCCATTCCTACCGCGCTCAATACCCCATCCAGAGCAGGCTGTCTCTCGTGAGGGAATACAGAATTAGACAGTAGGACAATCGCCCCCAGGCCCAAAAACATCAACGCGCCATGTATCTTTATGCGGATTTACATATCTATGGCGGAGAGGCAGGGATTCGAACCCTGGATACAGCTTTTCAACCGTATGGCGGTTTAGCAAACCGCTACCTTAAACCA
>JAUYDX010000096.1 GCA_030691625.1 Candidatus Omnitrophota bacterium
GGATGGACATCAACCGGCACCGAGATTCAGGTCACTCGCTCAGGCCTTTCACTTCTTTTGGATAAGACTTATTACATATCAGTCAAGGCTAAGAATAAGGCTGGTTCCTGGAGCCAGCCAGGATGCAGTGACGGTATAAAGGCAAACCTGAACGCGCCTGTGATATCGAGCGTACAGCCAGCCAATGGAAGCGTTGCGTACACAGGAGATACTATTAATTTTTCAGTCAGCGCCCAGGACGCAGAAGGGCAAAAACTTTCGTATCAGTTTTTAATTGACGGAAAAGTTATTCGCGAGTGGCAGGGCAGTTCTTCGTTTAGCTGGCTGGCCGTAAATATAAACCCGGGCGTTCATTCAGTAAGGATAGAGGTGTCAGACGGAGGAAGACAGGCTTATAAAGATATTGAGATGTGTTTATTCAGAAAGCCTGTTTCTCCGCCATAATACGCTATGAAAAAAACAACCTGTTCTAAATTTCTGGATAGCGGACTGACTAAGGCATTGTGTTATTTTTTAAGCTTTGCGCTTATTTTTGAGCATATACCAGCGTCTGCTTATTGCTCCCCATACAATGCAAAAGAGCGTGCTAGTAAAGTTTCGCCATACAAGGCAAAGGAGATTATTACCAGGGTTTCGCCTCTAATAAAAAATAGCGCAGCTAGCGACCCATTACCAGCCCTGGCGCCTTCTATGAATCTTTTTGGCGCATTGCAGTCTTTCCGCGGGGATCCTTTTAGCGGAGCAGCAGTCAACAGTATTCCTATAGTACTGCCTCCGGCCCGCATGAAATCCGCTATAAGTTTAAACCTGACTTATAATTCCTCGGCTAAAAATGATGTGTGCGGGGCAGGTTGGGATTTAAGCGTTCCCTGTATCCAGCGCCAGGTGAAAAACGGTGTCCCTTCTTATGGGGCGACGGATATATTTGGCATATCTCAGGGCGGATCGTTTAAAGAGCTTATCCAGGTATCTCCCGGAATATATCAGTTTAAAATAGAAGAAGATTTCTGGAAAATACAGTTTGCGAGTAATTACTGGGTATGCACAGACAAGGCCGGCACTGTTTACAGGTTTGGTTATAATCCTGACAGCCGCGAACAGGGAGGCGCAGGGGTTTTTAAATGGTGCCTGGACAGGATAACCGATATACACGGCAACTATTGCGCCATATCGTATACAGAAAACATGGGCATGGTTTATCCCAGCCAGGTCAGGTATACAGGCAATGACTCTACGCAGCTGCCTCCCGAGACCGAGGTGAATTTTATATGGCAGGACAGGCCGGATATTTCTTATAGTTATATTACAGGGAAACGCGTTTCGCTGGCTAAAAGGATTTCAGGTATAGAGATAAGGCAGGATTCGTCGCTGGTCAGAAAATATAATTTTTCGTATGTCCAGAGCCCTGCCACTAACCGCTCTCTTCTTGAATCTATCGTGGTCATGGGTTCAGACGGAAGCTCGAGCTTACCGCCGATAAAGTTTAAATACTCCGGCCAGGCAGGCAAATGGGGCAGTGACGATGCCAGGTGGCATTCGCCGA
This sequence comes from Candidatus Omnitrophota bacterium, assembly GCA_030691625.1. Taxonomy (GTDB): domain Bacteria; phylum Omnitrophota; class Gorgyraeia; order Gorgyraeales; family Gorgyraeaceae; genus UBA10183. Next base: position 1,544 of record JAUYDX010000096.1, read on the forward strand.
ACGAAGGCTTTCTTGACAGCCAGGACAAGTATAATGGCAGGCAGTTGATAGATTTAAACGGCGACGCCTGGCCGGATTTTGTTATAGCGAGAAACAGCGCTTCAAAACCGTGGTACAGGGCTACTCATTTAAACGGCCCTACTGGATTCAGCTCCGCTCCTAACTGGAAACCGATCCCTCTTGGCTATTTTATTTATGATTACTGGGACGACGGCAGGCGGGTCTTAGACCTTACCAGGGACGGAAAACCAGAAGAGATAGCCGCTTCTTTATGGGACTCTTATTCCAGTCCCGGCAGTTATAAAAATGCGTACCGCCATACAGGGATAGACTGGGTTCAGGATACGTCATGGAACCTTCCTGACGATAATTTTTTTGTTTACGGGAATCGCGTTGACGGAGGATGCAGATTTGGGGATTTAAACGGGGATGGGTATACTGATCTGATAATTTCACGCTCTGATATACCCTGGAACAACAGGCCATTGGATTCTGTAAAAGGGATTAATAGCGCGTATATAAATACAGGATCAGGCTGGAAAAGAGACTCGAGATGGGATTTGCCTGATGGCGTCTTTGTAGGAAAAGGATCTAATTTTCAGTGCACAGATGAAGGCAGAAGGCTGATTGACGTAAATGGCGACGGCCTTTCTGATTTATTGATAGCCAAGGCAGGGTATAAGGCGGTTTATCTGAATACCGGATCCGGATGGGTAAAAGACAACTCCTGGAATATCCCTGACGGCGATTTTACAGATGATTACGGCAGGGACCAGGGGCGCTGGCTGTCTGATATAAACGGAGATGGCTTTGTTGATTTATTAGTGGCTAAAGACGGGTATAAAGCGACTTATCTGAATACAGGAATTGGCTGGAATAAAGATAATTCATGGAATGTGCCTGAGGACTTTGTGGACTCGCAGTTCAAGGACACAGGGGCGCGCCTCGCTGATTTAGACGGAGACAGCGTAGGCGATCTGATATTATCCAGAGGCTCGACCTCCAGGGCATTTTTAAATCTGGCCGGTTTTCCAGACCTTCTTACCGGTATTTCAAACAGCTTAGGCGCCGCTACTACTATAACATATAAGTCCTCTGCCTATTATAACAATAAGGGTGTTGATGATATACAGGACCTGCCTTTTTGTGTCCAGACTGTTTCAAAGGTAGTGATGGAAGACGGCATGGGAAATAAATATACCACCACTTACAGTTATTTCGGCGGCATGTACGACGGCCCTACCAGGGAGTTCAGGGGATTCGGCCATGTGTGGGTCTATGATGAGGATGGGAATAATGTAGAAACGATTTTTTATCAGGATGAATTGCGTAACAGCAAGCCTTATTATGAAAAATATTTTGATTCAGGAGGCAAGATCTACCAGCAGAAGCTTTATAACTGGAAGATTAAAAACCTGGCAAGCGGAGCAAAGTTTACCTATCTTGAAAATCTGGATAGTTATGTCTATGGCGACAGCCAGGCAGAATATAAACAGACCCAGGTCTTTAACGTATACGATGATTACGGCAACCCGGTTAAGATTATTAACTATGGCGATGTGAGAGACGGGACTGACGATAAGGCCGCATATACTGAATATAATTATAATTATAATAGCTGGCTGCTCTCCCAGCCCAAGCATACCTATATAGAGGATTACCAGAAGAATAAGGTGAGCGAGAAATGGTTTTATTATGATGACCAGGCTTCGCTGGACGCGGCGCCTTCGAAGGGGTTACTCACTAAGGCAGAGGTATGGCTTAATACAGCTGGAAAAAGGATAGCCGCGACTTACGGGTATGACGGTTACGGCAATCTTATATTGAAAACAGACGCCTTATCGCATATAGCTACGATTACATACGACGCTTTATATCATCAATTCCCTGTGCAGACGGGAAATCACCTGGGCTATATACAGTCTTATACATATGATGCCGGGACAGGGCAGCTGCTTACCTCTACAGATACTAATGGATATACTAGCCGTAATGTCTATGATGTTTTTGGCAGGCTGAAAGAATCCTACGGCCCTAATGATGACGCTAATCACGCGGGTATCAGGTATGAATACGATCTATCATCCGCGCCGATTAAAACCACCTCATTTGTCAGGGAAGAACATAATACGGATAACCCTGATAAAATCCGCAAAGCCTTAAGTTTCTACGACGGCTCAGGCCGGCTTATTCAGACAAAGACAGAGTCAGAAGACCCTGCTAAGATGGTAGTCTCGGATATAGTTACGTTTAATAGCCGCGGCCAGGTAAAGGATAAATATTTTCCTTATTTTGCCGCGGCATCCAATAGCTACCAGACGCCCGACTATACCAAACCAAAAGCAAGTTTTGAATATGACCCATTGGGCCGGATTAAAAAGACCATTGGCCTTAATGAAAGCGGCCAGGCCATATCTAGCACAGTAGATTATTACCTTTTCACAAAGACAATGACAGGCGCCGGCGGTAATAAGATCAAGCATTACTATGATGGCAATGGCCAGCTCATAAAGGTTGAGGAATTTAATGGAGGCGCAGTATATACCACGAGGTATTTATATGATACCCTGGGCAACCTTATCAGGACCATAGATAACCAGGCTAACGCTGTTGTGATAACATACGATTCTCTTGGCAGAAAGACATCTATGAACGATCCGGATATGGGGATATGGAACTATCAGTATGACGACCTGGGCGATCTCATAAAGCAGACTGACGCCAAAGGCAATGTCATTGAGTTTGAATACGACGCATTGAATCGGTTAGTTAAGAAAAAGACAGGTAATATAATTTTAGCGGCTTATACCTATGATGAAACAGGAAAAGCGAATTGTAAAGGAAGGCTCAGTAAGATTACAGACCAGAGCGGCTCTACGGAATTTTTCTACGATAATTTAGGCAGAGAAGTTAAATCCATGAAGACAGTGGATGGGACTCCTTATGCGGTTGAGCGCTCGTATGACGCGCTTAACAGGCTGGTTTCGCTTAAATACCCTGACGGAGAGGTTCTTAACTATACCTATAATAAAACCGGAGCTATTGAGAAAATCGCAGGCGCCAGGACTTATGTTTCCAATGTCAATTATAATTATTCAGGCCAGATAGAAAAAGTGGATTACGGCAATAATACCCATACAGATTATGTTTATAGCCCGTATACTATGCGGCTTCAGCAGATCAGATGTAATGACGGTACACTGCAGGACCTCGCGTACCAGTTTGACAACTCAGGCAATGTTTCTAAAATTACTGATAATCGCTACACAGCTACGCAGAGTTTTGCTTACGATGGTTTAAGCAGGCTTATCTCAGCCACAGGTAATTATGGCGCAAAGACGTACCGTTATGATTCTATTGGCAATATGATTGAGAAAGAGGGAGTAACCTTTAGCTATGGCGTAGGGAACGTCAGGCCTCACGCAGCAACATCCGGTTCTGATGGGTTTGCGGCTTCTTACGACGCCAATGGCAATATGATTACCAGAAAAGACAAGGCTTTTAATTACGATATAGAAAACAGGCTTACAAAGGTAATAGAATCTTCAAACCAGAGTTCAGGCTCAGTAAATTTTAACATTACCTTGAAGCCGGGATGGAATTTTATATCTTTACCCATGATACCGGGAAACAATAAAATAAGCTCTTTGTTGTCTCAATTAACTTTCGGCAGCGATTATGACCAGGTCTCAAGATATAACCCATTTAAATCCGATTTTGATAATTACAATAATACCTCATATAACCAGTTTGATACGCTTGAGTATGGCAGGGGTTATCTTATTCATATAACCAGGCAGACTGATGTCATGATCACTTTGACAGGTCAACTGCCTGCCAGCGCTCAGAACATGCCATTGAAATCCGGGTGGAACCTTATAGGCGCGTCTTTACCGCGGGAAGCCGCAGTTTCAGAAGTTTTAAACAATCTCCGGGAAGGAGTTGATTACAACAGGATAGCGCGTTATAATAAAACTACACAAGTCTTTGAAAATCTATCAGCCGGCAGTATTTTAAAACCAGGTGAATCATATTATCTTTATTGCCTGAAAGATGTGACCTGGGTTATACAGGTGCCGGCGCCGTTTACAGAATTCATATATGACGGAGACGGCGGAAGAGTTAAAAAAATAGCGCCGGACAGCTCTGTAACCTATATCGGTTCGCTCTTTGAAAAAGATTCAAGCGGAAAAACCCGCAAATATATTTACTTAGGCCAGAATAGGATCGCTAGTGTGGAATCCACAGGCAGCCAGTATTACTACCACGAAGACCACCTTGGCTCAAGCTCTGTGGTCACAGACTCACAGGGTCAACTGGCCCAGCATCTCGAATATCTCCCGTATGGCAAAGTAAATGTCAGTACGGGTACTGATATAGCCAAGCATAAATTTACCGGAAAAGAGCTGGATAATACAGGGCTGTATTTTTACGGGGCCAGGTATTATGATCCGGAGATAGGCAGGTTTATAACCGCTGACCCAACCATCCAGCGGCCCTTCGATCCGCAGGACCTGAATCGTTACAGCTACTGCAGGAATAACCCTATAAACTATACTGATCCTTCAGGGTTAGGATGGGGGAAGTTTTGGAAGAAAGCAAGTGGTTTTGTAGGCGCTGCTGTTGGACTTGTTTTAGGAGTTATTAACCCTTACTTGGGTATGCTGGCTTATAGCGCGATTGCTGCCAGTGGTCAGGGTGGTAATTTTGGTAAAAACTTTGGAATCAATTTTGCCAGTGGTTTGGTCGGATATGGAATAGGCGCGGGAATAAATTCTTACTTTGGCGGAGGTTTTTTGTCTGGGCTTACAGGCGCAGCTTTTAGCGGAGCAGGGGCAGGCGCGGCTGCTTCTGCTATGTTAGGCGGAGATGTAGGAACAGGCGCTTTTGCGGGATTAGCCGGAGGGGCTATTGGTTATGCAGGTGGTTTTGTTTGGCCGCTAGGGGCTGATGCTATAGGAGGAGGAGTGGCAGCGGAAATTATGGGTGGTAAATTTGGAGAAGGAGCCGCTCAAGGGGCATATTACAATATGGCTGAAACAATCGGCGGAATACTTGCGCCTATGTCGTCATTAGGCGAACAAAATCCACAACCAGGCGATGTAGCGTTTCTTAAGGCAGATAGTCCTGTAGGGTTGGGTATATCTTTATTTGAAGGCGGGCCCTTCTCTCATGTGGGGATAGTTACCGATAAAGGGTTAGCAAGCACTAACTTTGGGAAAAACTCTGGATATGAAGATTTGGGCCAATATAGTAATCGGAGTGCTTATGTTTCAACGCGTTATCGCGGTAGCCAGTCTGTCATTAATGCTGCAACTGCGATGGCCAATGTGATTCCAAAGATTCAATATGGATTTTTTCCAGGTCAAAAGGTCTGTTCTACGATTACCGCCGCTGCTTTAAATAACGCTGGCTACGGTGGTTGGTATGGAATAGGGCCGAATAGCCAGCAGAAAATGATCAGGATGTATGGGGAAAATTAAATTTATCTTATTATTATCTATTCTTATGATTGCCGGTTGCGCAACGACCGGACAGGCTAAAATGCCAAATTATGAATCCCGTAAATATTATGTTGAAATGCATTCAGAACTGTCTTCGGAAATAAAACAAGCCATGCTTAAAGGTGAAGTGATAGAAGGCATGACTAAACAAGATGTAGTAGCAGTTTGGGGTAAACCAAGTAAAATACATAAATATAGCGAGCATAAAAGGCTTGTTGATGAAACTGATGAAGCTACTCATGATGAGAGCTGGCTTTACGATCAGCCTTTTTATTCCTTCGCGCCAAGGAAATTTGTTAGATTTGGTATCGACGACATTGTAAATTATGTAAGCGTATATTATAACTAACCGTAACCTTAAAATCCCGATGGTAAAAATTAAAGCCCTGGTTCTTATAATTTTAATTCCTTTTCTGCTTATTGGTTGCGCCACTACCCCGGAAGAAAAGGAATATCAAAAAAACAGGGCGATAGTAAACTCAGCGATTATGGAAGGTAAGCTAAAACCTATTATTAAACCGGTACAAGCTGTTATATTAGACACTATTCGAAGGTAAAGTAAGTAAAAGGGTAAAAGAGGACGTGTCCCTTTTTGACACGTCCTCAGAATTGTCTATCTGCGCCTTTTATATTGTAAAAACTCCTGATTTGTGCTAAACTTTTTAGTTAATGGGAAGATTTAGCGCGTTGTTTCTTATTGCAATCCTGATTTTACTCCTCCAGACTGGCACAGCCTGCCGCGAAAACTCAAAAATTATTCAACCTAGCCAGGAATCCGACTATGCAATCGGGGAAATATTGGTAAAATTCAAACCAGAGGCCTTTAATGACAAAGGCGAGATAGTTTCAGGGTCTATCAGCGCGTTGAACTTTAAATATGGATTAGCGGGAATGGAGCGCGTATTTAAAGACAGCCTCCCGCCGGAAGACATGTCTTATATATATAAATTAAAATTTCAGGGCACATTGGATATAGATCAGGCAATAGAAGATTATAAAAAAGACCCTTCTGTAATGTATGCTGAGCCTAATTATATAGCGCATACCATGGAAAAAGGCCAAGATGCCGATAAAGAAAACCATACTTTTAGGTGAGAGGCTTATAGAAAAAGGCCTGATTACCAAGAAAGACCTGGATAAGGGACTTTTTGAGCATAAAAAGACAGGCCAGTTTCTCGGCACCACTCTTTTAAAGTTAGGCCTTATAAAGGAAGAGGAATTATACCCGGTACTTTCCGAGCAGATAGGCATACCTTACATCAAGCTCAAAAATCTCAAGATAGACCCTGCTATTTTTGAAAAGATTCCCGCTAAATTCGCGTGCCATTATAAAGTCATGCCTGTTAAATTTGAAAATAATATTCTGACAGTGGCTATTGAAGACCCGCTCGACGTAAGGACGCTTGATGATATAAGTTTATTCCTTGGGATTAAGGTGGAGGGTGGCCTTGCGAGTCTGGCAGAGATATCAGATGCTATTAAAGAGCATTATGGCCTGGGCGCTGAGACCATAGAGGAGATAATGGGCGCGGGAGACGTGGATAAGGATTCAGTTAGAGAGAGGATAAGGACTGAGAATATAGATGAAATGGCTCAGGATGCTTCGATAGTTAAATTTGTGAATCAGATATTACAGCAGGCAGTGAAGGACAATGCCACAGACATACACATAGAGCCGTATGAGGACGAGCTCAGGGTGAGATGCAGGGTGGATGGCATTTTATACGACCTCTCGATACCCCAGGACATAGCCTATTTTAAGGCAGCCATTGTATCCAGGATAAAGATCATGGCGAACCTGGATATCGCTGAGCGCAGGCTTCCGCAGGACGGCAGGATAAAGATAAAGGTCGCTGGACAGGAAATGGACCTCAGGGTGTCGACTCTTCCCACGCAGTTTGGCGAAAGCGTAGACATCAGGATTTTAAGCGGGGCAATGCTTTATAGTCTGGAGAATCTCGGGCTTTTAGCGTCTGACCTGGAGATACTCGAAGGCCTTATAAAGAAGCCGCATGGGATTATATTTGTAACAGGCCCTACAGGAAGCGGCAAGACCACCACTCTTTACGCGTGCCTTTCAAAGGTAAATAATAAAGACAGAAAGATCATTACCATAGAAGACCCCGTGGAATATCAGATCAGGGGCGTTACGCAGATACAGGTGCATCCTAAGATCGGACTGACTTTTGCCACAGGATTGAGA
>JAUYDX010000005.1 GCA_030691625.1 Candidatus Omnitrophota bacterium
GCCGCAACCTGCGAGGTTGAAGCGGTAACTTTAAATTTCTATCTTTTTATACACCAATACCCCGCGCCTGTCAATCTTTTTTCACTAAAAATACGTGGGGCCTGGACGTCAGCGGGTTATCCTTTACTATAACGACTGCCCCATAGACCTCTTCTATTGTCTTATAATCAATGACCTCCGCGGGGCTCCCTTTTCTTTTTATCGCGCCCTTATCCATCAGGATTAACTTATCGCAATAATCCGAGGCCAGGTTTAAATCGTGCAATATCGCCACAATGGTCAGGCCTGAATCCTTGTTCATCTTTCTCAATAGCTCGAATATCTGGACCTGGTGGCTTATGTCCAGGTGCGTGGTGGGCTCGTCCAGGAATAATATCCTTGGCTTCTGCGCGAGGGCCTTGGCAATAATGACCCTCTGCCTCTCTCCTCCGCTGAGTTCATCTATAAACCTGTCCTTTAAATGAACCGCGTCCGCCAGCTCCAGCGCCTCAAGGGCTATATTGATATCCGCGCGGGATTCAAAACCGAACCTGCTTATATAAGGTATGCGGCCCATTAAAACCACATCCATTACCCTGAACGGGAACATAAACGCCGTATCCTGCGGAACTACCGCGGCCACAGCGGCGAATTCTCTTAAAGGTATATCCGCCAAATTTTTCCCTTCCAGAAAGATCCCGCCCTTAAAAAGCGGGATTGTCTTTGTGGCAGAGCGCAAAAGAGTGGTCTTGCCTGAACCATTGGGGCCTATTATGCCCGCAAAGCTCCCTTTTTCAATATCAAAAGACACGCCTTTTAATATTTCAATATTACTGTAACCGGTTCTGACATCGGAAAAACGCAGCATTATTTGAAATACGCCTTTCTTGATTTTTTCAATACATACACGAAAAACGGGGCGCCTACAAAAGATGTTATAACGCCTATGGGTATCTCTCCCGGCGCCAGGATAGTTTTTGAAAATACGTCGCACAAGAGAAGGAACGCGGCGCCCATCAACGCGCTTACCGGGATGATCAGCCTGTGGTCAGGCCCTGTTATTTTCCTCGCGATATGCGGCATCATGAGCCCGGTAAAACCTATTATCCCGCAGATGGAAACCGTAACGCTGGTTATAAAGGTCGCCACGAATAGCAGGATTATTTTTACCTTTTCTATCTCTATGCCCAGATGCCTTGCCTCTTCCTCTCCCAGAGATATAGCGTTGAGTTCCCTGGAAAAAATCAGGGAAATCAGTATTCCGAGAAATGCCGTGATCCCTAAAATTAAAACCGGCCCGGATTTATATACCTGAAGATTCCCGAGAAGCCACCAGATCACGGAATGGATATTGGTATTGAATGAATTCGAGACAAAAAACATCAGGAGGCTTGAAAAAAAACCGTTTACTATTACGCCGGATATTATCATGTTTTCAGGAGAGACCCGGCTTTCCACCTTTGCGAGTTTGTAAACAACGAGGATCGTGATTACCCCGCCCGCGAACGCGGCCGCATTCACGCCTATAGCGAGCGGTATGAATAAAATCCCTATGACTGCCCCTAAACCTGCGCCGGAAGATACGCCCAGGACATAAGGCTCTGCCAGCGGATTCCTTAAAACAGACTGCAGTATCACGCCTGCCGCGCTGAGGCCCGCGCCCGCGCCTATTGCCAGAAATGCCCTGAGTATCCTGAGCCTGATAATTTCTGAAAACCCGGGCTCAAGTATCCTGTCCAGGGGCACCCTGACAGCGCCTATGGCGATATCCAGAAAAAAAAGCCCTGCCAGGCATACGAATAAGCCCGTCAAAACCTTTGCCTGTTTCTTCCTGTTCATATCATGTCCCAAAGAGTTCTCGACTGAGTACGCATGAATAGCCACAACGTCCGCTCGAACAATATTCTTCGAGCGATCACAAGAGCTTATTACGGGAGCAGAGTCGAGAAATTCCCAGATGTTAAAATTTCGTTTAGCTTTTCAACTGCCTCTGCTGACCTGGGCCCGGGCCTCAAGAATATATCCGGATCCAGCCCCCTGTAAATCCTGTTATTTTTAACCGCATTTATAGCTGGCGAAAAATTATCCGTCCTGGAAAAACCTATCACTAAGATCGCGTCCGGATTTCTGTGTACCAGCGCCTCATAACTGAATATACCTGAATCATCTTTTATGTCGCTCGCTATATTTTCTCCGCCGGCCAGCCTGATGATATCTCCTATAAAAAAAGACACTGTCGTGAGCGGGTCGTCAAAGATCTGGACAAAAACCCTTGGCCTCGCCCTGCCCATCCTTCCAGAAACGCCTTTAATCCTGGATCTCATGTCTTCTATAATAGCGCCCGCCTCTTTTTGTTTATTGAAAAACTCGCCCATGCCACTGATATCCCGGTATAAATCTTCCATGCTTTTGGGCGAAATTTTCATTACCTTTATTCCCAGGCCTTTCAGATACTCTTCCTTTGACTTTTCCAGGCCTGAATTCACCAATATGCAGTCCGGCTTTAATAAAATTATCCTCTCCATGTCAGGGTTAGTGAATGTCCCTATCCGCTCTATGCCCCTGACGCCCTCCGGATAATTGGAAAAATTATCCAGGGCCACAATCGAATCCCCCAGCCCAAGGCTGAACAAAATCTCGGTCGTATTCGGCGCAAGCGAAATTATCCTGTATGCCGCCTCTGAATCAGCGCTTAGAGTTAACAGCAAAATAAAAATAAAGGGTATTATCTTTTTCATTATAGTTCTCGACTCGCGAAGTTTATCCCGAGCGAAGTCGAGGGACTCGCTCGAACAATATTCTTCGAGCGAAGTCGAGAAGAATGTTGCTTGCTAATATTCGATGCCTTTGCGGGCATTGACCTTCTGCCTGAAAGGGTGTTTTTTGTCTATCATTATTGTGACATAATCCGCAAGGTCCTCTATCTCTGAAATATCGCCTCTTCCTGTAAGAATAATCTCCGTGTCTTTCGGCGCGTTTTCAATCAATTTAATAGTTTCTTTTTTGCAGCAGAAGCCCTGGTCCATTGCGTTTATGATCTCGTCCAGTATGACCATGTCGTATTTATTGCCAAAGATAGCCTTCTTTACCCCAATCAAAGCCTTTTTTATGGATTTTTTTATTTTTTCTTCGCCCTTCTCCCTGCGCCCTTCACCTTTAAACATAGGGTGCTCCTGTTCGTATTTAATTATCTTCAGCCCCTTTATCTTCTTTGCTGATATTTCCTCTCCGGCCACAAGCGATTTTGGCTTAAGGAATTGGAAAATAATGACCTTCATCCCCTGGCCGCTCGCGCGCATCGCGAGTCCGAAGCTCGAAGTGGTTTTGCCTTTTCCGTTACCTGTATAAATATGTATCATTTTGCCCGACCACTTAAAACAACTTTACATCGAGACATTGTCTCAATGTAAAGTCTCAATGTAAAGTTTGTAAGGTTTTTTGGGGGTGGTTCGCGCTACTTCCTGGCGTATTCATTGATGACAAACTTTACGAACCTGACAGTGTCAAGAAACGGGTTTATCTGGCTTATCTCGCCGTCGTAAATAGAATCTATCTTTACAGAAGATATCTTCAGGCCCCTGCGTTTCGCCTCCATAAGGATCTCTGACTCTATTTCGTATTTCGTAGTCCTGAGCGCCATGGCCTCCATTGCCTTTCTGGATATAAGCCTGTAGCCGCACTGGGAATCGTCCACCCGCTCAGCAATAAGAAAGGATATCATAAAAGACATGAGGCGGTTCGTGCAGCGTCTTATGAGCGGCATCTTTCTCGGATTGTGCAGGCGGTTCCCCACTATCACGTCAGCGCCTGATCTTTTATATTCAGCTATGAATTTATCAATATCCGCCAGGCTGTGCTGGCCGTCGCCGTCCATTGTAATAACAGCTTCGCATCCATTCTTAAGGGCGTGATCCATGCCTTCCCTTATACAGCGCCCCTTTCCTGAATTTTTAGAGTGGATGATCAGCTCTGCCCCGGACCTATTGGCGTCTATTACAGTCCTGTCCCCGGACCCGTCGTCAACCACTACAACCCTGAAACCCCTCTGGTCCAGCTGGCTGACAATAGCCCCTATGGTCCTCGCCTCGTTATACGTGGGTATGATTATATAAATATTTTTCATATCTATCATAAAACCAGCGCGTCTATCGGCGCCTCCCAGAATTTTCTGAATATGAGCCATTGCTCAGGATATTTACTGATGTTCTTTTCCATGCTGGCCACTATCATTTTATTGGCCTCTTTCAAAATCTCCTCTTTATCCGAACCCTGGATTTTCCTTAAATCTATAGGGCGGTCAAACACAAGCCTGTAATTAAAAGAATCCTTTCTAATGAAAATGCCCGGTATAATAGGCGAATCTGTTTTCAGGCTGAACATCGCGGGGCCTTTAGGTATGCTGGTAGGCATGCCGAAAAAATCCAGCTCTATCCCGTTATTCGTAAAATCCCTGTCTCCGAGAAGCGCGAGGAGCCCTTTTTTGCGAAGCGCTGATATACAGCTTTTCATTATAAAATTTATAGGTATCACCTTCAGGCCTTTTTCCTCGCGCTGCTTTATGAAAAAGTCGTTTATCCTCTTATGCTTATGGTTCAGGGCCACCGCGCTTATGTTGTAACCCATCATCGCCATTACCACCCCGCCCATTTCCCAGTTGCCGATATGACAAGTGAGGACTATGCCGCCCTTGCCCTGCTTCAGCACAGAATCTATGTTTTCAATGCCTTCTATCTCTACCCGTTTTTTTACATCCTCCATTGTCAGGTTGTGCATCCTGAAAAAATCCACAAGATACAGGCCGAAGTTCCTGAAAACCTTTCTGGCCAGGACGCGGCATTCCTTTATATTTTTTTTAGTTACTATGCTCAGGTTTTTGGCCACTATCTCGCGGTCATTTTTGGACAAAAAGTACTGCAGGTCAGAAACCCTTTTCGCCAGGCTGTACGCCAGCTTTAAAGGCAGGAAATTCGCCAAAAAACACCCTATCCTGTATAAAATATAAAAAAACATATATCCTCTACCTCTACCTCTACCTCGCGCCAACTTCTTTACATTGAGACAATGACGGGACGTAAAGAAGTTACAAACAACTTGACACGGAGACATTGTCTCAATGTAAAGTTGTTATGGAATTCAGGATCAGCCGGGCTGTATCCATGGCTGAGTCCGGCTTTTTTATCAGATCCGCTTTTTTGCGCATCTCGTCCAGCTTCACGCTATTGGAGAAAAGTTCCTGGATGAGCGCTGCCACGTCGCTCCCGTCCTCTGCCCTGAGCGCCACCCCCTGTTTAAGAAGAAATTCCGTATTCTTTGTTTCCTGGCCTGGTATAGGGTGGATTATGATCATCGGGAGGTTCTTTGTCAGCGCCTCTGAAGTGGTCAGGCCGCCGGGTTTTGTAATTATGACATCAGAGGCCTCCATTAATTCATCCACGTTTTCAGTCATGCCGAAGACCAGTATTTTTTTTCTGCATCTCTTCTCTCTCCTGGACAGCATTTTCTGGAGTTTTTTATTGATTCCGCATACAGCCAGTATCTGGAAATCAACTGCCGTGCGCTCCAGCGCGTCTATCATGTGTTCAACAGGCCCCAGGCCCTGGCTCCCTCCCATTATAAGCACCGCGCGCATGCGGCTGTCCAGGCCCAGCTTTTTCTTAATTGCCTCTTTGTCATGGACGGCGCTGAACTTCGGGTCAATGGGTATGCCAAACGTCCTTATCTTTGAATCGCTTACCCCATTTTTTATAAAATGTTCCCTGCTGGCGTCCGACGGCACAATATAATAATCCACGTTGTCGAAAATCCAGTATGAATGAGGCGCGTGGTCTGTCAGCACCCCGAAAAGCGGAAGCCCCAGCCCCAGATATTTTTTATAGTCAGCTACCATGCCGCACGGAAACGCCTGCGTACACACTACCGCGTCCGGCCTGAATTCGTCCTGGATCAGCACCTTTAATTTTTTGGAATTGGACCTGTGGATGGCGTCCCTCAAACCCTGCACGCTTTTGAGCACCTTTGGATTATCGTAAAGATACTCCCACACTTCGGGTTTGTTTCTTATTACGCTCATGTAGGTCCTGTTGATGAGTTTTTCGAAAAAGGGGTTGGTGTAGGCAAAGCCGTTTATATTCATGGTGGTTATGCCAGGAGAAATGGTCTTCAACGCGCGCTCAATGGCAAGGCTTGCCCTGTAATGCCCTGAATTCGCAGTGATGTACATCAAAAGCACTTTTTTGTTATTAACCATAAATTGTTACCACCTCAACCTCGTAGGTTACCTCGCAGGTAACCTCGTAGGTAACCTACGAGGTTGAGGTGGTTTGGTATCTATGTAATTAATTTTAAGAAATGTTCTATGCGCAGGGCTGCCTCTTTAAGGTTATCCATGCTGGAGGCATAAGCGATCCTTATGTACCCCTCTCCCTGGGAACCAAAAGCCGTCCCCGGCACTACCGCGACTTTTTCCTTGAACAAAAGTTTTTTCGCAAACTCCGCCGAAGTCATGCCTGTCGTTTTTATCGATGCGAAAACATAAAAAGTCCCCTCCGGCCTGCGGCAAGTTAGCCCGATCTGATTCAATCTTGACACAATGAATTCCCTGCGCCTCTTATATTCCCTCTTCATCTCAGCCACAGACCTGATAGAGCCCCTGAGGCCCTCTATTGCGCCCAGCTGTCCCATGATAGGAGCGCACAGCATCGTGTACTGGTGTATCTTTGTCATAGCGCTTATTATTTCTTCCGGCCCGCAAGCGTAGCCCACCCTCCAGCCGGTCATTGCGAATGCCTTTGAGAAACCATTCAGGTATACAGTCCTCTGTTTCATGCCGGGCAATGTAGCCAGCGGCGTATGCTCGAAATCGTAAGTAAGCTCGTCGTAAATCTCGTCGCTTATCACAAGGAGGTCGTTCTTCACGAAAATCTTCGAAAGCGCCAGGAGTTCTTTCCTTGAATAGGAAACACCTGTGGGATTCGTGGGATAATTTATAAGGATCGCCTTTATATTCTTTGACTTTGAGATATATTTTTTCAATAGCTCCGGGGTCAGCTTGAAATCGCTGGCCTCCCCTGTTTTCACGAGTATCACTTTTCCGCCAGCCAGTTCGCTTACAGGCTCGTAGGAAACATACGAGGGGTCCTGTATCAGGATCCTGTCGCCCCTGTTCAACACAGCCCTAAGAACAAGGTCCACTGCCTCGCTGACACCTGTGGTAATCAGCATATTTTTATCAGGGTCATATGAAAGGGAAAATTTATTCTTGAGATATCTGGATATCGCGAATCTCAGCTCATATAAACCTTTGTTAGACGTGTAAGATGTGTAACCTTTTTCCAGGGCAAATATCGCGGACTCGCAGATATTCCACGGCGTTACAAAGTCCGGCTCCCCTACGCCGAGAGAAATCACGTCCTTCATCCCTATCACAAGGTCGAAAAACTCCCTTATGCCTGACGGCTTCATTTTTTCAACTGCCTTTGAGATTTTCATCTGTTCACCTTATATTAAAATGATATCGCTATGCGGTTATTGCGCTCAATGCGTTTCAGTATATCACCATCCGCTTTGTATCTTTTAAGAATAAAATGCGTCACTGTACTGTTCACGTTATCTATTGTGGCCAGCCTCTCTGAAACAAAACTGCTAACCTCCTGTATATCCCTGCCTTCCACTACCAGCAGGAGGTCATAAGACCCGGAAAGAAGATAACAGCTCTTAACTTCCGGAAACCTATATACCCTCTCCGCTATGTGGTCAAACCCGTGCCCCCTCTGCGGCGCCACCCTGACTTCTATAAGCGCCCTTACCTTCTGCGCGTCATCTTTCAGTATGTCGCTATTGATTACCGTCTTATATTTGACGATCACGCCCTGTTTCTCGTATTTCTTAATGGCGCTTTTTACAGCAGCCACGCTTTTTTTAAGCATCTTCGCTATCTCTTCCGGCGTTGTCCTCGCGTCTTTCTCCAAAATCTCCAGTATCTCTCTCATAATCTCCTCCCCCATTTAAACAACTTGACACTTGTGACATTGTTTTAAGTGTCAAGTTGTTTCATTCTATAATCGCCAAGACCTGGCCCACTTTGACTGTATCGCCTTCTTTTGCCGCTATTTTCTTCAAAACCCCTGAAAATTTGCATGGCACGTTGAAGGCCGCCTTATCTGTTGCCATTTCAACTATCTCATCGCCCTCTTTTACGCTGTCGCCTTCTTTGAAATGCCAGAAAGACACCACTGCCTCGTTAACGCCTTCTGCCAGTTCAGGTAATTTTAACTCCGCCATCTTGCCTCCTTGTCTGACCACCTCAACCTCGTAGGTTGCGGCTTGCCGCAACCTACGAGGTTTTTTTAAAAAACATAAGAGCTTCTTACAAACGGGCCGCAATAGTATTTTTTAAACCCCAGTTCCCTGGCCCATTCTGAAAATTTATCAAATTCCCATGGTTCCAGAAATTCCTCCACGTCCAGACAGTCAGGGCCGGGTTTCAGATATTGCCCCACTGTAACAATGTCGCATCCCACAGCCCTGATATCCGCCATTACGCCGCGGACCTCTTCCCTAAACTCTCCAAGGCCAACCATAATGCCGCTTTTAGTAATTATGCCTTTATCCAGCGCTTTGGCGTATTTCAATATCTCTAAAGAACGCCTGTAATCAGCGCCTGGCCTGACCTTACTGTAGAGCCTCGGCGCTGTCTCTAAATTATGGGAAAATATATCGGGCCTGGCAGATATTACCTTTTCAATAGCTTTTCTATCCCCGCAAAAATCAGGCACGAGCACTTCTATCTTCGCGCTTCCTTTAATGCCTTTCAGGATATTCACGCAATCCGCGAAATGCCCTGCCCCGCCGTCAGCCAGGTCATCCCTGGTAACAGAGGTAATTATCGCGTGAGTTATGCCCAGCCTTTCAATTGCCTCCTTTATCCTAAAAAGTTCCTCTTTATCGGGTGGATTCAAGTTAGACCACCTCAACCTCGTAGGTTGCGGCTGTAGATTAGCAACAGGCCGCAACCTACGAGGTTGAGGTGGTAATTTCGAATTTCCATTTTTTACTGCGCAAAATCCGCAGGAGCGCGTGCAGCTCGCCCCCAGTATTAAAAAAGTGCATCTTTTGGCTGAAAAACAATCGTATATATTAGGACAGCGGGCGCTCTGGCAGACTGTGTTAAGTCCAAGCCTGGAAATTACATCTTTTGTCCCGCTAAATCCTTCGTTATCCCTTACAGACTGCCTCAGCCAATAAGGGAACCTCTTCGAATGACTCTTTAAGATCGCGTTTTGCATCCTGGATATTTAAACCTTCCTTTACTAGCTCAGCCAACGAGGTTATCTTAACGCCGTCAATCCCGCATGGTTTTATAAAGGAAAACGGCACGAGGTCAGGGTTTATATTTATCGCAATCCCGTGATACGTAACCCATTTTTTCACGCCTATGCCTATTGAGGCAATTTTCGAATCGCCTGTCCATACGCCTGTTGCGCCTGGCCTTGCCTCGCCCTTTACCCCGTATTTATTCAAAAAATTTATCCCTACTTCTTCCAGAAATCTCAAAAAGCGGTGTATATCGCGCGCCTCGTTTTCTAATTTGAAAATTGGATACGCCACCACCTGGCCCGGGCCGTGATATGTCACGTCCCCGCCCCTGTCCACTTTCAAAACCTCTATGGCATCTCTTTTGAATATATTATTTTCCGAGCCCTTTCTTCCTATTGTTATAACGCTCTTATGCTCGGTAATTATCAGCGTATTTCCAAAAATCCCGGCGGCCACATTATCCCTGACCTCACACTGAAACCTGTACGCCTCCTTATAATCACTCAACCCCAGATCTATATATCTCATATCCCATTCAAACAACTTTACATTCCGTCATTGTCTCAATGTAAAGTTGTTGGGTGCGGCGCTATTTTATTTACGGGTTTGGCCGGCGCCGTAAATAATATATTTATACGAGCAGAGTTCTTCAAGCGCCATTGGGCCTCGCGCGTGGATCTTATCAGTGCTGATACCTATTTCAGCTCCCATGCCAAACTGATATCCGTCAGTGAATCTCGTAGAGGCATTGTGGTACACAGCGGCCGAATCTACCTCTTTCAGGAATCTCTCCGCTGTCTTTTTATTTTTAGTGACAATAGCGTCCGAATGCCTTGAGCCGTATTTATTGATATGGCTTATTGCCTCGTCAGCGCTTTTCACGATCTTAATTGTCAATATCAGATCCAGATATTCCTCGTACCAGTCCTTTTCCTGCGCTTTTTTTATACCTTTTAGGATTTTCAATGTTTTGGAGCAGCCCCTCAACTCCACGCCTTTATCGTCCAGGATCCTGGCAGCCTCAGGCAGGAATCTGGCCGCTATGTCTTTATGAACCAGCATTTTTTCTATTGCGTTGCAGACCCCCGGCCTCTGGACCTTTGCGTTAAGCATAATATCCATTGCCATCTTGAAATCAGCGTCTTTATCCACATATAAATGACACACGCCTTTATAATGTTTTATAACAGGTATCAGCGAATTTTGGGCAACGTACCTTATAAGGCCTTCCCCGCCTCTCGGTATAACCAGGTCCACGAGACTGTCCTGTTTCAATAAAATCTCCACAGCTCTCCTGTCAGCTATATCCACAATAGTAACAGCTGACTCTGGTATCCCTGATCTTTTCAGCGCCTTTACAATCACGCGGTGAATAGCGAGATTCGAATTAATCGCCTCACTGCCGCCCCTTAGTACGCACGCGTTTCCTGACTTTATACAAAGCGCCGCGCAGTCCGCTGTCACGTTAGGCCTGGATTCATATATTATTCCAATAACGCCGATGGGCACGACGATCTTTTTTATGGTAAGCCCGTTCGGCCTTTTCCATTGCTTTAAAATCCTTCCTGCAGGGTCTTTTAGGGACGCGACCTGCATCGCAGAATCCGCCATCTCTTTTACGCGCTTTTCCGTAAGAATAAGCCTGTCCATTATCGCGCCTGAAACACCCTTCTTCTCCGCCAGCGCCAGGTCCTTCGCGTTTTCAGACAGGATATATCCTGTATTTTTCAGAAGTTCTTTTGCTATTTTCAAAAGAGCGCGGTTCTTCTCTTTGGTTGAAATATTCGCAAGCTCAAACGACGCCTCTTTGGCGTCTTTTAATAAATTTAGAATTTTATCGCTGATTGACATAATTTCATCTTTCTTCTCGACTCTGCTACCATATCCCGCTCTCGGGGCCGCTCGAAGAATATTAGTGTTCGAGCGGACGTTGCGGCTAAATACGCGTGCCTAGTCGAGAACTACAGGATTACCCGGTTAATCGCCTCATCGTAAAAATCCTTGCCTGTTATTTTTTTCTTTCGGGCCTGAAAAAGGGTCCCTGTTTTTTCCCCGTTCAGGATCTTCAGGACCACGTTCTTTTCCCTCCCGTTGGCTATGACGCAATCTATTCCTGACCTGGTGGCTATCTTTGCCGCGTCTATCTTGGTCCTCATTCCGCCTCTGGAACATTCCTTATCTGTGCCGCAGGCGAGCTTCTCGACCCCGGCATTGATATCATGCACCACGCTGGCCACTGTTTTTTTGCCGTCTATATACAGGCCGTCCACGTCAGTAAGCATTATCAATAGATCAGCTGACACCATGCTGGCTACCAGGGCTGAAAGTTTGTCGTTATCCCCGAACTTTATCTCGTCCACCGAGACTGTGTCGTTTTCGTTTATGACAGGCACTGCCTTTTTATTTAAAAGCGTGTGCAATGTGTTTTCAGCGTTAAGATATCTGCGCCTTTCCCTTATATCCTCCCATGTCAAAAGTATCTGGGCCGCGTGAAAACCTTTTTTTCTGAAAAGCTCCTCGTAGGTTTTCATTAGATACCCCTGGCCAAGGCTGGCGCACGCCTGCTGTTCAGGCAATGCCTTCGGCCTCTTTTTCATTCCCAGTATCCCCATGCCTGCCGCGATCGCGCCTGAAGACACTATAACCACATGACAGCCTTTCTTGAACAAAACAGCCACCTGGCCTGCGAAATTCTTTATCCATCTCTCGTCCAGCTTAAGGCCTTTCGCAGTCAATATGCTCGCGCCCACCTTTATAACTATCCGCTTTGCCTTTTTTATTTTTTTCCTATCCATAACCACCGCAACCTACGAGGTTTATTTATAATTTTTTATACACCGCTTCGAGTAATTCTTTTATCCCCTCTCCTGTGACGCAGGATACAGGATAAATCTTTTTTCTGACCTTTTTTCTAAACGCCTTGAGATTTTCTTTTGCCTCAGGGATATCCATTTTATTTACCGCGATCACCTGTGGCCTTTTCACGAGCTCAGGATTGTACAGCTCGAGCTCCTTATTTATTGACTTAAAATCATCCGCAGGATCCCTAGCGTCCACACTGGCCATATCTATCATGTGGATCAGCGCCCTCGTGCGCTCCACGTGCCGCAGAAAATCATCTCCCAGCCCCCTGCCGCTGTGCGCGCCTTCTATGAGCCCTGGTATGTCGCATATGACAAAACTCCTTTCGCCGCTCAGCCTGACTACGCCCAGTACAGGCGTCTTTGTCGTGAAAGGATAATTCGCCACCTTTGATTTCGCGTTTGTAATGCGGGAGATCAGGCTGGACTTCCCTGCATTCGGATAGCCGATTATTCCCACGTCAGCTATCAGCTTCAATTCCAGCAGTATCTCTTTTTCCTCTCCGGGCTCCCCGCGATCAGCCAGCCGGAATTTGGAATTACCATGGCCGCCAGCGCCCCCTTTTATGAGCATGACTGACTGGCCGCCTTCCTTTAAATCGCAATACGTTATATCCTCGTATTTATCTTTTACGATAGTGCCGAGTGGAAGCCGTATGACGCAATCAGCCGCATTGGCGCCTGTTTTGTTATTGCCGGACCCGTTTAAACCTTTATCAGCGCGGAAATGTTTGCGGAAATGAAAATCTATAAGGGTCTGGACATTTTTATCCGCTATCAGGATTATGTCCCCGCCCTTGCCGCCGTCCCCGCCGTCCTGGCGCTTCTTAAGGCCTTTTATCCCGCAAAAACTATTGGAACCGTCTCCGCCGTCCCCTGCCTTTACAAAAATATCCGCTCTATCTATAAACATTTATGCCGTATCACAAACAACTTGACACTTGTGACATTGTTATAAGTGTAAAGTTGTTTGGGCTTGATTTTGGATTAAACAATATTTACTTTGCGATAGCCGAATTTGACTGTGCCTGCTTTCAGGGCAAACAGGGTATTATCCCTGCCTATACCCACCCCAAGGCCGGGGAAAAACTTTGTCCCTCTCTGCCTCAGGATAATGCTTCCGGCTGTAACAGTTTCGCCCTCGTAACGTTTCACTCCCATCCTCTGACCATTTGAATCTTTTCCGTTTTTGGAACTCCCCTGCGCTTTTGTATGAGCCATGATACCCTCCTGTTACCAACAACTTGACACTACTAACATTGTCACAAGTGTAAAGTTGTTTGGAAAATTAGACTATTTATGCCACTTAGGCTATTATGTCTTTTACTTTCAGGACCACATAGTTCTGGCGGTGGCCGATTTTTTTCTTGGAACTCGCGTGCCTGCGCCTGTATTTGAAAGAGATCACCTTTTTAGCGCGCTTCTCTCCCACGACTTCGCACACCACGTGCGCGCCCTTTATGTAAGGAGCGCCTATGGTCGAGTCCTTTTTGTCAGATATGAAAAGCACCTTGTCTAATTTCACCTCTTTTGCTTTTTTGTAGTCCAGCTTTTCAATCTCTATTATGTCGTTTTTAGCCACCTTGTACTGCTTTGCTCCTGTTTCCACTATCGCGTACATCTTCTAACCCCCTTTGTGTTTAACCACCCCAACCTCGCAGGTTGCGGCAAGCCGCAACCTGCGAGGTTTCCTATCCAAAAATAGAAACTATTTTTCTATGCGGAAATTTTCTATGTGCATATCTGGTTCCGCTATGATCACTATGCGCGTTTTATAAAATACCTCTAGTTTTGCGATCGCCGGCCTGTCCTCGTTCAGCATGTAATTAGCCACCTCAGGGTGCACGTAAGCGCGGACCTCTTTTACCTTTGCCTTTTCTATCTGCTTTTTTACCGCCCTCAACACCTCTATTGCCATTGTGGCGGCTGATTTTACAGAACCTCTGCCCCTGCAATAAGGACAATCCTTGTAGGAGACTTTACTGACACCCCTGCGTATCCTCTGCCTCGTCATCTGCACGATGCCGAATTCAGACATCTTCAGTATGTTTATCTTTGCCCTGTCTTTCTTGATCGCGTTCATAAGCGTGTCGAATATGTCGCGCCTGTGTTTATCACGCATCATATCTATAAAATCAATTATCACTATGCCGCCGATATCCCTCAACCGTATCTGCCTGGCAATCTCTATGGCTGCCTCGGTATTGACCTTGAACGCGGTCTCCTCCATGTGTTTCTTATTGAAACTGCCGCTATTCACATCTATCGCGATAAGCCCCTCTGTCTCCTCAATAAACACGTAACCGCCGCATTTGAGCGCTATCTTTTTATTGTAAAGTTTTTCAACCTCTTTTTCTATGCCTCTCGAATCGAAAAGCGTGGTCTTTTCCTGATAGAACATGAGTTTTCTTTTCATGCTCGGCATCATGTTATTCGCGAAATGCATCAGCTTCTTGTATTCATCCCTATTATCCACCAGGACCCTTGTCACGTCTTCGGTAAATATATCCCTGAGTATCCTGAAGGTCAGGGAATATTCCTCGCTGACTAAGTTGGGCGCCTTTATCTTCGCGGAGCGGCTCTTGATATTCCTCCACAGCGCTGCCAGATATCTGACCTCGCGCCTGAAATCACCCTCGGTCTTTCCCACACCTGCAGTCCTCACAATAAGCCCCATGTTCAGGCCGGCCGCCACCTTTTTAAGTATCTGACGGAGCCTCTCCCTTTCAGCCCGGTCAATTACTTTTTTGGATATGCCCATGTGATGGTCAAACGGCATCAATACCACAAATCTTCCGGGTATCCCGATATGCGTGGTAAGCCGCGGGCCTTTATTGCCTATTGGCTCCTTCACCACCTGGACCAGGACCTCCTGGCCTTTTTTCACAAGCTTGTCAATATCCGAAGGTTTTGGCCTGGGCGTGTGACGCGGATGATTGATCCCTTCTGTTTCCAGCAGGTCAAATTCGCGCGCGGGCGCCATCATGTCGGTGACGTATAAAAATCCGTTTTTGCCGAACCCTATATCCACAAACGCGGCGCCTATGCCTGACATGACAGAGTTCACCAGCCCTTTGTAGGTATTGCCCACCAGGCTGACCTCTGAAGGCCTTTCTATATAATATTGCTCAAGGGTTCCGCCTTCCACCACAGCCACCCTTTTTTCCTGCGGCTCAACATTGATTAAAATTTCTTTTTGCATTCTATTATCCTTATCCCTTCTGGTAATTTTTCATTGATCCTGTTTTTAAATTCCTCCGGGTCCACCCACCCGTCAATGCCAAATACCGCGTTCTCTCCTTCGCTTTCCACTCCGAGCTTCAGGGCATTTGAAAAAACTATCCTGTAATGCGGGGTAAAACCCTGGCTGATAGCGACTGGCAGGCCTGCCCTCCTCACTGCCCTCTGAAAAAGCCTGACAATATCAAGGTGAGATATGTATCTCAACGCCCCCTTCTTGCAAAACACCGCCTCTATCTTCATTTTAATTTATTGTATGGAACTTTAAAGTTACCTCCTCAACCTCGCAGGTTGCGGCCGTAAATAAGCAGCTTGCCGCAACCTGCGAGGTTGAGGAGGTCAGAGAACTACTTGCTGACAACTGCTGTGCCGGAGTCAGCTTTTATCAGGTTTACGGTTATAAAAAATAAAAGGTCTGTCGTCTCCAGGGCCTTTTCCTTCTTTTTGAATAAGAGGCTCAGGACAGGTATGTCGCCGAGTATCGGAACCTTCAC
Organism: Candidatus Omnitrophota bacterium; assembly: GCA_030691625.1. Lineage (GTDB taxonomy): Bacteria > Omnitrophota > Gorgyraeia > Gorgyraeales > Gorgyraeaceae > UBA10183. The sequence goes on from JAUYDX010000005.1 coordinate 15,890, forward strand.
AACAGTGTCTGTCTCTGTCTCTTTTATAAGCCCTCCTATAACTATTGTCTCTCCGTCTTTTATCATAACCTGCGCCTTGGCAGTCCTGATTGAAACAGGGAAGGCAAAAACCGTATCGCCCGAAGAACTGGTTGCCAGCGCAGTCTTGGTGCCCAGCGTGCTCACTTCAGGCACTATGTCCACTACTATCTCTTTATTTGAATTGACGTGAGGCGTTACCTTCAGCTTTACTCCTGTCTCCAGCTCTGTTTTTTTCATATCCTTAAAAACAGGGCTGCCTGTAGAGGCAGATTCCTCGTATTCAGGCACGTACATTGCCGTGCCTACGTGTATAGTGGCCTCCTGATTATTCAAAGTGGTTAGCCTGGGATTCGACACTATCCTGGTATCTGTCCTGGATTTTAAAACCTCCAGCACTGCCTGAAACGAGGTGAAATCAAGCGTCCCGAAACTAAAATTAGCAGGCACTGCCAGCGGAAAAGAACCCGGACGGCTTGTGCTAAACTTACCCACAGTTGTGCTGGCTGCCGCGCTTGTATCGCCTACAGGGAAATAATCCCCGCCTTCGTTTGTTCTGTCAAAAGGGAATGTTACAGGCCTTTCCGCGCCTGTCGCAGTAATCTGCGTAGTCCAGTTTATCCCGAGCTTGTCGTCCTTATCAAGCGTGGTCTCTATTATCTTTGCCTCTATGTTCACCTGCCACGTCCTGGTATCAAGCCTTTCCACCACCTGCCTGATCTTGTATATATTGGTAGCGATATCAGTTACTATCAGGAGGTTTGTCCTTTCGTCAAATTTTACCTTTCCGCGGGAACTCAAGACCTCTTTTATCGCATCAGGCACGTCCTTCGCCTTGGCGTAATTAAGAGGAAAAACCTCTGTCATAAGCTCTTCATTTTCGAGATTCGCGGTAGTGGTGACGCGTATGATATTGCCCTCTCTTTCATACGCATAACCGTATGTCCTGAGTATCACGTCCAGGGCTTTTTCCCATGGCACGTCGTTAAGCCTTATTGTTATAAGCCCGGCAACATCCTTTCCAGCCACAATATTCATGCCGCTCTTGTAGGAAAGTATCCTGAGGACATTGTTTATATCGGCATCCTTGAAATCCATCGTGACATTCCCTGGAGAAGTTTCAACCGGCTGGCTGGTTTCAGCCGGGGCCGCCGCAGCAGCGGTATCTCCCGTATTATTATCCGCTGTCTCGTCCTGGCTAAAAGAAACGCGCGTAAAAGTAAGCATCAAAACAATAAATACACCTGAAACCTTAAATATCTTCATATTAATCCTCCGTTAATTCTTCTCGACTCTGCTCCCGCAGCCGGCTTTCGGGACCGCTCGAAGAATATTGTTCGAGCGGACGTTGCGGCTATGCATATTAGCCCAGTCGAGAACTATTCGCTGTTAAGGTTTACTTTTACGCCTTCTCCGTTCACATCGAAAACAACGCTGTCCTTATTGATCTTCAAAATCTTTATGGAGCCCACAGAATCCCCTTCCTTCGCTATCTCCCCGTTTATAATCGCTATGGACCCTTTTGTGTCATCCCACACAATGCCTTCCAGCCTTATATCCTCTATTGCGCTTGCCTCGTAAGCGTCAGAGGCGTAACTGCCGGTTTCTGAAACGAGCGGGGTAAACGGGTCGCGCCTGGATTTCGCGTTATATTTAAACGCCTCTTCCGCGAAAATCTCCGCCCCTATCATTAAACATATGATCAGCGCCCCAAACAACTTTACACTTGTGACAATGTTTGAAGTGTCAAGTTGTTTGGATTTATTGAAGGACATAGGTGATCATCCTTATTTTTATATCATGATGCCGCGGGTCTTTTTCCGACCCAGCCACATCTACCTCCGTAATCCTTATGAACCTGTCCATGGTCTCCAGCTTGTTTACGAAAATCCCCAACTGGTGATAACCGGCCCTGGCCTCTATCAATATCGGAAACTCCGAATAAGAACTGCTCGCAACCTTCTGCTTGGATAAAGGCAAGGCCTCCTCTATGGGCTTTATCTTTAGTATCTTCACGCCGGACTCCTCCGCGACATTTGAGAAATCCTCTAAAAGGCTCGAGATCTGATCCTGGCTCGGCAGGCGCTTTTTCAGATAATCCGCCTGCTGTTTAAAATTTTCCTGCTGACGTTTTATGCCGCTCTCATTGGCAATCAGCGCATCCTCCGCCTTTACCCTGGTCTTGACAATTTTAAATTCCCTATTTCTTGCCGCAAAGGTTGAAAACTGCGGCTTTAAAAGAAGGCTGTAATAAAGCGCGAGTCCGGCTATGACGAATATCCCCGCCAATATATATATCTTTTGTTTTTCGCTAATGTCCATATTTATACCTTCTCGACTCTGCTCCCGTAACCTGCTCTTGTGACCGCTCGAAGAATATTATGCAATACTGTTCGAGCGGACATTGCGTCTAATCACGCAAGCCCAGTCGAGAACTATTGAAAAAAGAGGGCTATTTTGAAATCCACAATATCCATCTCTTCTTTGTTTTTTCTCTGTACGGATTCCAGTTTTATATTCTTAAAGTCTCTGAAGAAAATCTCGCTGTCTTTCAGGTTTTTCATGAACTTCCCCACAGACGCCATTGCCTCCTCGCTCTTGGATATTACGCTGCCTTCTATTATCAGCCTGTTTTCACCGTCCGTATACACGCGGGTAAACCATATCCCCGGCAGTACCAGATCAGAAAGCTGGTTCAGTTTCTCAGCCCATAAAAACCGCCTTTTTGTCAGCTGGTCCAGGGTGCCCATCTTGGCCTTAAGCGCGCCTATTTCTTTATTGATAGAGTCCAGCTCGCCCAGCTTGACAGCGAAATTCTTTTCCTTTGCCGTCAAAGAGTTTATCTGGGCCTGCCTGACAATAGATCCCAGGAATAATATCGCGGCCAGGAATACCAGGAACCCCGCAGAGCCGCCTATTATCCAGAACTTGTATTTCTCAACCTCCATGTTCAGGTTAAGAGACGGTTCTGTTTTTCTCTTTCTCAACTCTTCCGGTAAAAGATTTATCTCTATCATAAAAACCCTATCCTGACCTGAGCGCGAGGCCCATTGCCACGCTGAACTGGCCTGGAAAATTTTTAACCTCTTCTCCAGAGACGTCGGCTGAAATCTCGATCCCCTCCAGCGGGTCCCATTGATTAACCTCTATCCCGAGGCCCTCTTTCAGGAACTCGCGTAAATTAAACAGGTACGATCCGCCGCCGCTTATATATAATCTTTCCACGCTCTTAGCGAACTGCGTGTCAAAATAATCAAAAGACATCCTGATCTCTGATATGAATTTTTCAAGCGTCGGCATTATGCTGGCGCTGACTTCGGCTTTTCTCTCCCCGGGATTGCGCTTCAACGCCTCCGCGTCCCCCGCGCTAAGCCCCAGCGAATCCTTGATCCTGCCAGAAACATCAGCGCCGCCCCACAGTATATCCCTTGTAAAATAAGGCTGGGCCTTAACCGCTATGCCCATATTGGAAAACCTCGCGCCGATATTTATTATGGCGTAAGCGCCTTCCTGCTTGGACTCGATCCCCGACCTGTGAAAGGCGTTTAATACGGCCATATTGTCCACGTCTATTGCCGCTACGTCCATTCCCGCTTCCTTAAACATCTCCAGATAGCTATTAACCCTGTCTTTTTTCGCGGCCACGAGCATCACCCTGTTCCCGCTGCCTGAAACGCTTTTATCCAGCACCGCGCAATCCACTATCGCGTCTTTCATATCAAACGGTATATATTTTTCAGCCTCAAATTTTATCGCGCTCTTCAGCTCTTCTCTTTTCATTGGCGGCATTTCAACATATCTCACAATAACAGACTGGCCGGACAGCGACACATTTACCCGCTTCGCTGATAATTTTGACAGGGACAAA
>JAUYDX010000044.1 GCA_030691625.1 Candidatus Omnitrophota bacterium
GTTCTCGACTCGCTTCGCTCGCTCGAACAATATTCTTCGAGCGGTCCCGAAAGCTAAACACGGGAGCAGAGTCGAGAAGTTATAAACATGTACATAAACGAATCTATTAAAAAATATCTGGATGAACTCGGGGCGAGGCAGCCAACGCCAGGAGGCGGGAGCGCAGCTGCGCTGGCTGGCGCATTGGGCGCAGCGCTTTTAGAAATGGTGTGTAATTTCACTATCGGAAACAAGAAATATTCCAATGTCGAACAAGATGTGATCGGATATCTCTCCTCTGTCACTAAGATCAGGGAAGAATTCATGGCGCTGGTTGATGAGGATGCAAAGGTTTATTCCGCTATAAACGCGGCTTTTAAAACAAAAGATGAAAAAACTATTGATAATGCGCTGAAAGACGGTTATCATATCTCTTTAAAAATCTGCAGGCTTTCCAGGTCGTGCGCGGAGATAGCGATAAACCTTTCTGAAAAAGGCAATACGAACCTGATAAGCGACGTTGGGTGCGCTGCGGAGCTCGTCAAAGCGAGTTTCAGCTCCGGTATTTTTAACTGCGAGATAAATCTGAAGAGTATAAAGGAAAATTTGTTTGCCGAGAAGGAGAGGATGGTTTTAAAGGCGCTTAAAAAAGACATGGATGAGTTATGTAAAAAGGCTTTAACAAAAACACAGGAAAGGATGTTATAGACATGGCCGGCCAATTGCTTGAAGGTAAAACTGTAGCGCTGAAAATAAAAGAGCAGATTAAAAAAGAGGCGGCTGAGCTGAAAACCAAATTCGGAATTCAGCCCAAGCTGGTCAGCGTGCAGCTGGGGGAAAATTCAGCATCAGAGATATATATAAAATCCCAGGAAAAGACAGCCAGGGACCTGGGTATAGACTATGAACTTAAAAAACTAGACGCCAGCGTAACGCAGGACGAGTTTATAAAGGCCATAGAGCTTCTTAATAAAGACAAATCCGCGCACGGGATCATAGTCCAGATGCCTTTGCCCCAGCACATAGACGCGAAACTTATATCTAGGTACATATCCCCTTTAAAAGACATAGAAGCGGTGCATCCGCAGAACATGGGAGAGATCGTGTTTGGCAAGGCAAAGATCCTGCCGTGCACAGCAGCGGCGTGCATGGAGCTTTTGAATTCAGTGCCTTCTATTGAATTATACGGCAAAGAAGCGGTTATTGTCGGCCATAGCGAGATCGTCGGGAAACCACTGGCGCTATTATTATTGGATAAATTCGTAACTACAACAGTGTGCCACATAGCAACAGGCCAGAGAGGCACGCTTCCTGAATTCGTGAAAAAAGCAGAGATACTTATTGTAGCGGTAGGCAAGGCAGGGCTGGTAAAAGGCGACTGGGTAAAGCCCGGCGCGATTGTTATCGATGTGGGCATTAACCGCGTGGAAGGAAAGATTGTGGGCGATGTGGAATTTGATAAGGCGCTGGAAAAGGCAGCATATATCACGCCTGTCCCTGGCGGCGTAGGCCCTTTGACAGTAACGATTTTGATGCGTAACGTGCTCGAGGCCTTCAAACAGCAGCAATAACAAACACAACACGCAACAACTTTACACTTGTGACAATGTTTGTAGTGTCAAGTTGTTTGGATGATATGACGCTTTGCGAGAAGATAAAATCAGGGAAATTTATAATTACGTCGGAAATAGCCCCGCCTAAAGGCATTGATGTTGAGGAGATCCTTAAGGACGCGGAGCTTGTAAGAGGCAGGGTGGACGCGATAAACGTGACAGACCTGCAGAGCTCTGTAATGCGCACAGGATCCCTGGCAATGTGTAAACTTTTAATAGAGAGGGGCCTTGAGCCCGTATTCCAAGTCACGTGCAGGGACAGGAACAGGCTTGCTCTTCAATCAGACCTTTTGTCAGCGGCTGTATTCGGCATAGAAAACGTGCTCGCTTTAACAGGCGACCACCCTGCGCTGGGCGATCACCCCTCAGCAAAACCTGTTTTCGACCTGGATTCGATGCAGCTTTTAGAGGTTATCAGGCTTTTGGAATCTGGAAAAGATATGGCAGGCAAGGAATTAAAAGGCGCCCCTAAATTTTGCGCAGGGGCTGTGGTGAATCCCGGCGCAGACCCGATAGAGCCGGAGATAATAAAGATGGAGAAGAAGATAGAAGCAGGCGCTAAATTTTTTCAGACCCAGGCCATTTACGAGATGCATCTTTTTGAGAAATTTCTTAAGGCGTCCAGCCATTTAAAGACAACCATTATAGCTGGCATAGTGCTTTTAAAATCAGCCGGAATGGCGAAATATATGAATAAAAACGTGGCGGGCGTATTTGTGCCTGATGATTTAATAAAGGAGATGGAAGAGGCAAAGGATAAAGGCGCGAAATCAATAGAGATAGCTGCGCGGCTCATAAAAGAATTGAAACCAATGTGCCAGGGTGTGCATGTAATGCCTATAGGCTGGGATAAAAAGGTCCCTTTGGTTCTGGATGCCGCGGGACTGTAAACAACTTGACACTACAAACATTGTCACAAGTGTAAAGTTGTTTTTTTAAGTTAGATAGAAATATAGAATGAAAATTGCGATATCTGGAAAAGGCGGGGTGGGCAAGACTTCGGTAGCAGCAGGCCTGGTATTGTTTTTTAAAGGCCAGGGGAAGAAGGTCGTAGCAATAGACGCTGACCCTGACGCGAACCTCGCTGCCACGCTTGGGTTTTCAGCTTCCCAGAGGCCTGCGCCAATAGCTGAATTAAAAAAGATTATACTTGAGAGGACAGGCGAGGTAGGCGCTTTTTTTAAATTAAACCCAAAGGTGGACGATATACCTGATAAATTTTCCGCTAAGTCGGGCAATATCACGCTCATCGAAATGGGCACTGTAAAAAAAGGCGGGGCAGGATGCGTTTGCCCTGAAAGCGCTTTTTTAAAGGCGCTCTTGAGCCATATTTTTTTGAACAGGGGCGAAGTTGTTGTTGTGGATATGGAAGCAGGCATAGAGCATCTGGGACGGGGCACAGCCCAGTCAGTCGAGAAATTTTTAATAGTGGTGGAGCCGAACAATACATCTATTGATACGGCAAAAAAAATAGATTCTCTCGCGAAAGGCCTGGGCATAAAAGACATTTCAGTAATAGCGAATAAAATCAGGTCTGGTAAAGATAGGGATTTTATAGATAAAAACTTAAAAGACATAAAGATCCAGGGGTATATAAATTTAGACGAAGCGCTTTTAAATTCCAGGGGCGTATTGCCGGAAGATTCGGAATTTGTAAAAAATTTGGCGGAGGTATTTAATGGCAAGACCAACAGGTAATCCCATCAATGATAAGTTACTGAAGATAGCTGGAGATAACAATATTTCCACTGTGTGGGACCGGTTCATGGAGCAGGAACCTCATTGCGGTTTTGGGACGCTCGGGGTATGCTGTAAGATCTGTAATCTTGGCCCGTGCAGGATCGACCCGTTCGGGGAAGGCGCGCAAAAAGGCGCGTGCGGCGCAGACGCGGACACTATAAGCGCTAGAAACCTGACGCGTAACGCCGCGGCAGGATCCGCGTGCCATTCTGACCACGGCCGCACCATGGCAATGACGCTTATGGACATGGGAAAAGGCATAGCAAAGGATTATCCCATAAAGGACGCGGCTAAATTAAAAAGGCTTGCTGTTGAATTTGGCGTAAAGATAGAAGGTAAAAGCGATTTAAAGATAGCTGAAGAGCTGGGAACGGCTATATTAAAGGAATTCGGCCAGCAGGAAGGCGAGCTTACCCTGGCGAAAAGGGCGCCTAAAAAACAGCAGGAGATATGGAAAAAGACGAATACCAGCCCCAGGGGAATTGATATAGAGATCGTACAGGCGTTTTCAAGGACTCATATAGGATGCGATAGCGAGTATAAACATGTTTTAGAGGCTGCTATAAGGGCTTCGCTTGCTGACGGCTGGGGCGGGTCCATGATAGCCACAGAGATCAGCGACATATTATTCGGCTCGCCTCAGCCAATACGCGCGGAAATAAATTTAGGCGTGCTTAAAGATGACGAAGTGAATATTATTCTGCACGGTCACGAGCCAGTGCTCTCGGATATCATAGTTACAGCGAGCCAGGATAAAGAGATCCAGGAGCTGGTAAAAAAGAACGGGGCAAAGGGAATTAATTTATCCGGGATATGCTGTACCGCGGCAGAGGTCCTGATGAGGCGCGGTATCCCGATGTCAGGAAATTTTTTACAGCAGGAACTCGCCATAGTGACAGGAGCGGTTGAGGCAATGATAGTGGATGTGCAATGCATTATGCCGAGCCTGAGCGAAGTGGCAAAATCATTTCACACAAAGCTTATCTCTACCTCCCCCAAGGCGAAATTTGTGGGCATGGAGCACATAGAGTTCCATGAAAAAGACGCCCTTGTCATAGCCAAAAAGATCTTAAAGATAGCTATTGAGAATTACAAAAACAGGGACCGCTCAAAGGTAAATATCCCCAAGGAAAAAATGACGCTTGTGGCCGGCTTTACAATGGAGAATATTTTTTATAACCTGGGCGGCAAATTCAGGCCGTCATACAGGCCTTTGAACGACGCTATTATAAGCGGAAGGATACGCGGGGTAGCTGGCGTAGTGGGCTGTGATAATCCGAAGAACGAGTCTGGGATGTGCCACGCAGACATGGTCAGGGAGCTTATAAAAAATGACGTCCTGGTAGTGCAGACAGGGTGCTCAGGGGGCGCGTGCGCAAAGGCAGGGCTTTTAATGCCTGAGGCAGCGTTCAAATACGCGGGAGAAGGCTTGAAAGAGATATGCGAGACAGTAGGCATACCTCCGGTTCTGCATACAGGGTCGTGCGTGGATAATACAAGGATTTTGACAGCATGCTGCGAGATGGTAAAGGAAGGCGGGATAGGGAACAGTATTGACGAACTTCCTGTCGCAGGGGCGGCGCCTGAATGGATGTCTGAAAAAGCGATTGCCATAGGATGGTATTTTGTGACATCAGGATTGCTCGTGGTCATTGGTTCGCCGTTAAGGGTGCTCGGGAGCAAAAACGTCACGAATTATATCTGCGATGAAATAGAGCCGATATACGGCGGCAAATGGGCTTTTGAAAGCGATCCCATAAAAGCGGCGCATTTGATGATAGCGCATATTGACAAAAAACGCGAGGCGCTGAAACTTAAACCTCTAATGTACGCTAAAGTATAAGAAATAGTTCTCGACTCGCTTCGCTCGCTCGAACAATATTCTTCGAGCGAGGACACGAAGTGTCCGAGTCGAGAAGAATCCTGGTAATGCATGAAAAAGATTTACTGCAATATTAAAAAATGCCTTGGGTGCGGGTCGTGCGAGATCGCGTGCGCAGTTGAGCATTCCAAGTCCAAGGAATTGAATAAGTCAATCGCTGAAAGCCAATTACCAATTAAAAGGCGAAAAGCCGAATTCGTAGAAGACAATGTCTCTATATCAACCGGCTGCCAGCATTGCGAGAACGCGGCGTGCGTGACAGCGTGCATGTCAGGCTCCATGTACAAGGACGCGAAAACAGGGCTTACCCAGCACGACAGGGATAAATGCGTGGGCTGCTGGATGTGCATAATGGCTTGCCCGTTCGGAGCCATTACAAGAGAGAAAGAGGAGAAGCAAGTCGTGAAATGCGACCTTTGCCCTGACAGGGATAATCCAGCCTGCGTAGAGGCGTGCCCCACAAAGGCGCTTTATTTAGGCGCATTAAAGGAGTTTAAGAAAATATGCAGTACGCGATAGTCGGCTCCAGCGCAGCTGGGATAAGCGCTGTGGAGGCGATAAGGACAAAAGACAAGGCATCCAAAATAATCGTTATCTCTGACGAGAAAAAGCCGCTTTATTCAAGATGCCTTATCTCGTACCTGCTGGCAGGCACTATTGACGAAAAAAAGATCTGGTACAGAAAAGACAGTTTTTTCAAGGATAATAAAGCAGAGGCATTGCTCGGTGTAAGGGCAGAGGGGATAGATATAAAGAAAAAAGAAGTAATCCTTTGTAGGGGGCGGTCACTGACCGCCCCTA
>JAUYDX010000010.1 GCA_030691625.1 Candidatus Omnitrophota bacterium
ATTATAGCTAACGTCGTTATGCTAAAAAAGATGGCTATTAATTTTAGTTTCATAGCCCTTCTCAACATTATTGCTTCAGGCAGGCTCAGCGCTGCGACAGCCATCATAAATGCCAAAGCAGTGCCCAGAGGAAAACCTTTCTGAAATAAAACTACTGCGATGGGCACAATAGCTGCGCAGCTTCCATACATTGGAACGCCTATAAGCACGGCAATGGGCACAGAAAATATTCCAGTCTTACTGATTATAGCCTGAACTGCTTCCTGCGGGACATAGTTATGGATCAAAGCTCCCAGCCCTACTCCGATCAATACCCAGACCCAGAGTTTGCGCACTATGCTGTTTGATTCCTGAATCCCGAAAAAAATCCTCTCTCTTATACCTTTACACTTTATCTCAGATGTTTCTTCAGCGCTTTCAGATAAAATGTCTTTTTCAACGTATTGTTCCAGCTTCATCTTACCCAGGATAACTCCGGAAGCAATCCCTATGGCCATGCCGCTTATTACATACGCCAGTGTAATCTTCCAGCCGAAAAATCCAAGCATTAAAACTACCAGATACTCGTTAATTAAAGGGGACGTGATAAGAAAAGAAAATGTTATGCCCAGAGGCACCCCGGCTTTTAAGAAACTTATAAAAATCGGTATCGAGGAGCACGAGCAAAACGGCGTGACTGCGCCGAATGGCGACGCGAAAAAGTTGCCCCAGCCTTTGGTGTCGGAGATCCAGGATTTTATCTTCTGCTGCGAGATAAAACTCCTTAAGAACCCGATAGCCGCTATTAATACATATAGAAGCAGAAGAATCTTAACAGAATCGTATATAAAGAAATTTATAATCGACCCCAGCTTGGAACCCTGGTCGAGCCTAAGGACAGAGTATGTCAGCCAGTCAGTTATCAGCTGCAGCACGAACTGCCTCCTTTATCCGAAGTCTTGCAGCATGGCTGAGATTTTGCTTTTTCCTCCATTTTCTTGTCTAATTTTTCAAACATTTTGGAGAAAAACCCTTTCTTTGTCTTTTTCCCTTCCCAGAACTTTTCCGCTTCCTCTTCCAATGCTTCAAGTCTGGTGTAATAATCAGGAAACTCGTTAAGGTGGGCAAGCGCTATTTTGCCTGTGATGACGCTATTGTCATTCGTAACATTTGTTTTAGGGTCCCTCAGGCCATGCTCCAGCTCCACATCCATGCCTTGCCTGAACTGTTCAACGTCAAACTTATCCCATTTTATTCCAAGCTCGTCTCCGATTTTTTTAGCCTGTTCCTCTGTAAAGTATCTTTTACCGCTCATTCCTTACCTCCCATCCTGATTTTTTTGAATGCCTTAAGACATCTTTCTGTAATGCTCTCTTTTCTCTTAATAGCATTGAAACATCTTTCTGCCTTCTTGTAACTTTCTGTTTCATATTGTGCCTTATTTTAATCCTTCTTTATAGCTTATGTCAATATTACAATGTATTGCAATTATTCTACTCACAAGATATGACTTACTAGTCAAATACCTATATCTACCGCTATAATTTTCCCTGTATATTCCGGGCCTTTATTTCTATAGAAGCCTTGCTTTGGAAACTGCATAGTAACAGTAATACCGGCTTTTACAGCAACTCCCAGAATTTCTCCTGTATCCGCGTCTAAGCCTGAAGGCACATCCGCAGAGATTATAGTAATTGATTTTTTATTCAAATCGCTTATGATGCTTCTGACAGGCTCTTTTACTTCTCCTTTAAGCCCTATTCCGAATATAGCGTCTATTATTAATCCACAATCTATGCTGATAGGCGCGGAAATTTCGCGTATTTCCACACCGATATTGTCTAAGGCTTCGGCATTTATCTTTGGATCATTTTTAAGATTTGCCCTTTGGTCTATTAAATAAACACTGACATTTATGCCTTTATTAAAAAGATGCCTCGCTGCTACAAACCCATCTCCTCCGTTATTCCCGCCGCCGCAGAAAATAGCCACTTTTTTATCTTTAATATCTTTTAATTCACTTAACGCTATTTCGCTTACAGCCCTGCCGGCGTTTTCCATTAGCGCAACAGAAGGAATACCTTTATCTTCTATTGCTATCCTGTCCAATTCTTGCATCTCTTTTACGCTAACTGTTTTCATGGCTAATCTCTTGCAGGTACAGGTTCCTTATCAAAATCGTAGACGTTTCATAAATCGAGGTTTAATTATCTAAACATCCTATTCGCTAAGAAACCAAATATAAGGACCTGTGGAACAGTGATGATGGGAAGAAATATCGCGACGCGTTTGCCGACATTGATCCAGAGAAGGCCGATTTCAGTGTAGTCAGTGACTACGCCTGCCATGAGGAACGTAAAGGCATTGCCCACTGCAGATGTCTGGCGGTAGATCTCAAAGGCAAGAGGGGCGGTGCCTTCTGAACATACCTCTATTATAGTGGCGAGCGCCAGGGTAGCGAGCATGCCAGCGAATGTCGGGCCCATATACCTGTGGAATATGCCCTGAGGCACGTAAGAGGCTATAAGGCTCGCGAGGCCCATACCTATAAGTATCCACCATAAGACCATATCTATAAGCATCCTCATGCCGCGATATACGCCTTTTAGGTCTATTAAAACTTGAGGAAGAGAGAATTTATACGCGGAGAGTTTTTTCCTGAAATCAGCGATGATGGAAAAATCTTCGCTGAGAGATTTGGTGTTTTTATTGGTTACTATAATGCCCTTTGATTCAAGGACCTGGTAGATGAGGCCTGTCGTGATCGCAATGAAAAGAGCGGAGAATATGATATATAATGCCTTCGCGAGGCCGAAGAACGCTATGAGCATCAGGGTGACGGGGAGGTTTGCCCAGGGGCTAGCCAGGAGATATGCCACTACGGCCGGGTTTGACGGGCCTTTTTTATGAAGCGCTATGGAGTGCGAGAGGATGCCGTGAC
>JAUYDX010000015.1 GCA_030691625.1 Candidatus Omnitrophota bacterium
TAGACAGGTTAAACGGTTATTTGACAGCGCTGGAAAAGCATAAAATCGACAAGAAAAAGGATTATATAAAATACGGGGACTTCGGAAGGGAATCAGCGAGGATAGTCACGAAAGAGTTAATAAGGATGAAGACCCCGCCGACAGCCATATTTGCCGCGAGCGACGAAATGGCAGTGGGCGCTATACAGGTTTGCCTGGAGAACGGGGTAGGCGTGCCAGGGGACATGTCAGTGATAGGTTTTGACGATAATTTTCTGGCGATTAATTACAGCCCTGTGCCGCTTACCACTATAAGACAGCCTTTGCACAAAATGGCCATGGTTGCCACACAGACGCTTAACCAGATCATGCGCGGCAAGATAAAGGCCAATAAAAGGATAGTGCTTTCCACCGAACTCGTGGAAAGGAGCTCTTGCCAGGCGCTTGCGTAACAACTTTACACTTCAGACAATGTTTGCAGTGTAAAGTTGTTAAGGTTTAAGAGGAGGTTTTGTATGTTAAAGAAGATTCTTGTATTTTCTATAGGATTTATTTGCGCGTGGATTATCTTTTCAATAGGATTAAAGAAAGGCGCCTGCCAGATAAATATCCCGCAGAATATATCATTTACCGCAGACAGTTCTAATTTCTATTTCTTTGACAGAGACGAGGCCAAGATATATAAATACAATACGCAGGGCAAACTGACCCAAACCTACACAGTAAAGGAATTAGGCAAAAATCTTATTCCCAAATAACGTGTTCCGTCCGCTAGTATCCGATAAATCAGGCAGAATATTTGATGTTCCAGGATTGCATGCCGCAGGCATGAAGGCAGGCCATTTTTTCAGGCCGGCCAGAGAGGAGTTTATTAAAATGCCGGAAGGGAGCAGGCTTTTTATGCTCCCTGATAGAGTACCCGTGGGGTATGATGCCCAGACAGGCAGTTTCTTGGAGATGGATGGTTATTTCGCAGTGGCAGCGTTTGTCGCGCCTGCTTATACAGGAACATATAGTTCAGCTTATCAAGTCCCTCTCCCTGGTAAGGGAGAGGGTAGGGTGAGGGTGCTTCCGCTTTTCTGCTATACCGCAGCCGCTTTTTATAAAGGCGATGTTTATGTCACCGCGATCAGAGTAGACCGCTCTTCCAGGCATGACCCGAGATTCATAGACCTGAAGCTCGTAAGAAAGAATTCCGCAAAAATAAAAAAATTATTCCCCTCCAACAGGCTTATAGGGCATCTCGCAGATTGCGCCCTTATTCATGGCTGTCCCGGGGCGCAGAATTTTTTCTTATCGAGAGAAGAATGTCCATTGCCAGTGTCTTCGCGCTGTAACGCGAGCTGCGCAGGCTGCATATCCTGCCAGAAATCAAAAGATATCCCTGCGACACAGCCCAGGATAAGGTTTACGCCTTCTCCGGAAGAAGTAAGAGATGTCGCGTTGTTTCACGCCAGGCGTGTAAAAAATCCAGTACTGAGTTTCGGCCAGGGATGCGAAGGAGAGCCCCTGCTTGAAGCTGGCTTGATCGAAAAATCCATAAGACTTATAAGAAATGATACAAAAGGCGCCACCATAAATATGAATACAAATGCCTCTAAGCCAGAGCTGGTAGCCAGGTTGTTTGACGCTGGCCTGGACAGCATAAGGGTGAGTATTAACAGCGTCAGAGAAACGTATTACAATAGATATTATATACCCCGAGATTATAAGTTTAAACATGCCCTGAAATCCATAAAAATAGCCAAGCGGAAAAAAGGCTTTGTGTCAATCAATTACCTGACCATGCCTGGATTCACAGATTCCAGGGATGAATCCGCAGCGCTAAGGAAATTTATAGAGACGTATAAAATAGACATGATCCAGTGGCGCAATCTGAATTTCGACCCGCTTCATTATTTCAAAATCATAAAACACCCTGTCCAGCCTTCAGATATGATAGGTATCAGGCAATTGATTTCATCCCTTAAGAAGTCTTTCCCAAGCCTTAAAATGGGCTATTACAATCCACGTCTGATAATATAAATTTGCTCGTTGACATTATAGTTATAATATGATATACTTTTAAAAAGAATTATAATAATATAAAAGAGACAGAATGAATACTGGAAAACTGATAAATAAACTTACGCCATTATTACTGATTCTCATCTTTATATCTTCCAATATAGCATATTCTGCGCCTGAAGCCTTAAGAATTCCTCTTCAGTTTTCTGCAGAGAACCCAAACATACCAGATGATTCAGTTCCAGGTTCCGCAGATATAGCCAGGATAAAGGAGATAGATGCGCTGCTTCTGGAGATAGATAAGGAAATTGAACAGCCTGGCTCTGGAAATCTCCCAATCATAATAGCCATATCAGATTATCATGGAGAGATAGACTTGTTTCTAAGGTACCTGGCTGATGCCATTTCTCAGAAAATAGGCAAAAAGGTCAATCTTAACCATAAAAAATTTCCACAGGAATCTATAGAAAAACAGCTGGCAAAGCAAGGCGTAGATATTACAAAAATAGGCCTGAGGTTTCATCTTATGGGTGATTTTCTTGACAGAGGATCTTATGGGATTAAATGCTCCATGGCTGCTGAGGAACTGGTTAATCTTGGCGTGGCTGAAGATATTACAGGAAACCATGATCTATGGGCATTTCTTAATATAGCGGGATTTCACCTTCCTGTATATAGAGGATATAATTTATATCACCATTTTGAATCCCAAAAATTGATTACAGAGCAATATAAAGAACATAAACGGGGTATATTATGGTGGACAGAGAAACTTGCAGAATATAATGAGGCTCAGAAAGAGTTCCAGGAACAAGACCTGATAGAGGGGAGATCTATATCGGGCATAAGAGAAGAACTCAAGGAGATATATTTGGGGATAATGAGAGCTGAGCGGGAAAACGGAGCGCAGCTTCTTACCCCGGAACAGAGAAAACTATGGCAGGACCTGGCTGGTTTTTATTTCGACACAACAGATGTGTATACAGGTTTTAACGGAATTGGCATGATGTCTGTTCAATGGTGGCAGGAGAAGTGCGATGCAGTGAGGAAGATTACCCTGCAAATAGAAGGTCATACAGAAGACAGTGTAGTTGAGATAGCTACCTGGCATAAGTTAAATGTCTATGTAAATTTAGCCCATAAAGCAGTAAAAAGCAGATTGCAAAAAGCGATAAATGAAGGTAAATGGTGGTGGAAGGTATTTAATGATATAAATGATCAGAATTACAGTTCAGTGGAATGGTGGGGTAAAGACTGGTCATCGCATGCAGGATGGGGGACCAGCGTTATAAAAGAATTGAATGAACTCGACGGCAAGAATATCTGGAATCAGGCTAATTATATATCTAATCCGCATCTTAAAAATCTGGCATCGTTTTATAGAAAGCATTTTACCCTGTA
The DNA here is from genome assembly GCA_030691625.1 of Candidatus Omnitrophota bacterium. Classification (GTDB taxonomy): domain Bacteria; phylum Omnitrophota; class Gorgyraeia; order Gorgyraeales; family Gorgyraeaceae; genus UBA10183. The sequence goes on from JAUYDX010000015.1 coordinate 3,388, forward strand.
TCTGAAGGACCAGTATGGAAATTATTATATGCATGGCTGGCTGCCGGTAAATATGGAAACAGGAGAAATCAGCTTTATTTATAAAGGCGCTGTTTACAGAAATGAAGGCATATGGGAAGGCCTTGACGCTATACAGAACGACGTAAGGGATTTAAGAAAGCCTTTTTCTGAATTACATGAGGCCCTTAGTCTGGTAAATTCATGGTATGCTGATGGCACTACTAAGATAAAACCGGAAAATATAAAGGAATATGCGGAAAAAATAGGCATTGAAAAGATATTTGGAAAGATCGGGATACGTGTATTAATAACAGGCCATAACCCGCTTAATAAACTTCAGCCGGCAGGCATAGGTTTTAAAGTTCAGCAGGGTGACTATCTGAGCATTTTTGGAGACAAGGGCATGAACTATTTAAAGTATGAAGATATGGGTGCCTATGTCAAGGTTGATTCAAGCGGCATCAAATTAAGGGGTTTCAATGGACTTCCTTTTGATAAACATGAAGTAGTTGATAATCCGGCTACCATTGTGATTAAGAAAGGCGAAGGAGAAGATACGGGGTGGATTGTTCAAAAAAGCTGGGAAAATGAACCTTTGGAAAAGCAGGATTTTCTAAAAATAGCTAAAAAGCAATTAGCAGAAGAACGCGCCAGATTACAGAAGAAACTTGGATTGGACCGGATTTTACACGAATCTCCCGTGCCCCGCAGTCTATAAAAACCTTTTCCCACACAATCGCAAAAATCTTTAAGCGTCTTTGGTTGACTTGTTTACAGAGGTATGGTAAAATCACAAGAAATGCGAAAAACACCTTTAATTATAATAGTTGCTATATCTATAATATATATTATGGCTGGGAGTTCTTTTGGCTACTGGATATGGACTCCTGAGAGCGGGAAGTGGGAGAACCCCAAGTACGCCGCCAAGGATACGCCTGAAGACCAGCTAAGCTACGCGCAGAAGTTTTATGACGCGAAGAATCTCAAGGACGCGCTAAGGGAATACAAGAAATTATTGAAATATTATCCGCTTTCCAAGGAGGCGCCCACTGCCCAGTATTACGTGGGCAGGATATTAGAGACAATGGATAATTATTACGAGGCGTTCAAGGCCTATCAAAAGGTAATAGACACCTATCCATATACTGACATGGTAGATGATGTAATAGAAAGGGAATATAAAATAGCCGACGCGTTTTTTTCAGGCAAAAAGATAAAGATCATAGGCAAATGGCAGATGCCTGCCAAGGACAAGGCAATAGAGATATTCAAGGCTGTGGCTGACAACGCGCCTTACGGCAAGTACGCTGACCTCGCGAAATACAACGCAGGCCTCGCGTACAAAGACATACAGGATTATGACAGCGCTATCCTCATGTTCAAGGATCTTATAGACAGATATCCAAACAGCGCTGTTATTGACAAAGCCAGGTTCCAGCTCGCAGAGTGCTCGAAGCTTTTGAGCGTCAAACCCGCTTACGACCAGACGCCTACTAATGTGGCCAGGCAGGAGTTTGAGGACTTCCTGAAAAAACACCCTGACAGCGAATTGGCTGCTGACGCCAGGCAGGTGGTGGATAAGCTGAAATCAAGGGAAGCTGAAAACGCCTTTGAGACAGGGAAGTTTTATGAAGCCCGGCGCGCGCCGGAAAGCGCTATCATATATTATAAAGATATAGTCCAGAATTATCCTGATACAGAATGGGCGAAAAAAGCCCAGGAGAGGTTAAATGAACTTGAGAAAAAATAAAACTTTATTGTTCGAGCAAGTCCGCCCAAGGCGGACTTGTCGAGAACTTCTCGACTTCGCTCGAAGTTTATTATTAGTTGTATCTTTGCTTGCTTTCGCCGGCTGCGGGTATACTACAAAGACAGCATTGCCGGAAAATATCAGGACTATCCATGTAGACACCTTTAAGAACAGTATTGACATAACAAAAGAAGTAAGCGCAAAGGATAAATACGAAGTCTACAGGCCTAATCTGGAAGTGGACCTTAGAGACGCTATAGTAAACAGGGTTTTTCTCGACGGAAATTTCAAGATGTCTGATAAGGGTTCTGCGGACGCGATTCTGGAGGGAGAGATCCTCCAGTACAGGAAAGACCCGCTCAGGTACCAGAACGAGATTGTGCAGGAATACAGGATAAGCATTGTATGCGACATAAAACTGGCGAGAGAGAAGGATTCGACAGTCTTATTTGAAGAGCGGAATATCACAGGCGATACCGCTTATTTTACCACTGGAGCGCTGCAGAAGACAGAGTCTAGCGCGCTGAGCGATGCCATGGCGGACCTTGCTCGCAGGATAGTGAATAGAATTGTAGAAAACTGGTAGAGTTCTCGACTCGCTTCGCTCGCTCGAACACTATTATTCTTCGAGCGGAGTGAGCGAAGCGAACGAAGTCGAGAAGATATTATAAAATGCCCACCAAAGAGCTTACCTCGTATCTTTTCTTAGGGGAAGAGGATTTTTTAAAAGAGACAGAGCTTGCGAAATTAAAATCCAGGTTCCTGGAGAAGGCCTCTAAGGATCTGAATTACAGCTTATTTTACGCAAGGGACAAAGACTTT
>JAUYDX010000020.1 GCA_030691625.1 Candidatus Omnitrophota bacterium
TCCGTATTGAGCGGTATGCCTCTGAAGCCATGCACAGGGAATCCTTTTCAACCACCCTGTCTATATCTATCCTCGTCCTTATATTCTTGCCGTCAGTCCTTATGCTGGGGACAGAGCCAAGCACTGTCAACTGAAGCGCGGCTAATATCTCGTTTAAATCCTTGATCGTGATGTCCATGTATTCTCTAAAAAGAGCCAGTCCGATCCCGCCTACAGCTCCCATGATTATAGACAACATTATATTCATGCCCTTCTTTGGCCTTACGGGCTTCCTGGGGATTTCCGCCAGATCCTGAAGCCGCAAGTTGTTTGCCTGCATCTGGTTTGAAATAGACGTCTCTTTAAGCCTGTTTAAAACAATGTCCAGGATACGCTCGTTGGTCTCCAGCTCCCTCTTCAGGGCGTTGTAGCCTATTATCCTGCGTTCCAGTTCAAGAGATTCCTTTTTCTTAGTGTCAAGGGCCGCTTTTAATTTCGTCTCGTCTTCTACTGCCTGGTCGTATTCTGTTTTTATGTCGGTTTTTATGGTGTCTATTTCGCTTTTTATGCGCGATTCGAGATATGTTATGTTTTCAAGCAGCTTTACCATCTTCGGGTGTTTGTTTTTATACACCTTCTGATATTCTATTAAGAGCGCCTGCTGGCTCATATATTCCTTTTTTAACTGCGTAAATATCTCATTACTCGCCAGCTGGTTCGGCAGGTTGTCTAATTTGAGTTCGCCTTTGATCTCCATAAGGCTTTTGTAAACAGTCTCCGCCTGTATCCTCTTTCTCTGCGCGTCCAGATAATTGGCATTGAGCTTGGTAAGCGTGTCATTAATTATGTTTTCCTTGTTCACCACCGAGACGATATCATTTTTTTCCTTATAGTTTTGTAGATTAATCTCAGCATCCCTGACCTTTGCCTTCTGACTATCAACCTCTTTCTTGAGCCAGCTTTCCGCTTCGCTGGACGCCTGCATCTTTAAATCGATGTTTGAACCAACGTAGACCCTGGCAAATTCGTTCGCTATGCGGCTGGCGTTTTTCGGATTTTCATCTTCAGCGCTTATCCTTATAATCCTTGTATCCTTTACAAGCTCTACCTTTAATTTTCTAAGCAATACGTCTATAGGGTTCGCCGCGCCTTTAAATTCATCTTTATTTCTAAGATAATCCAGATTTTTGAACACCTGGTGCGCAATGCGCCTGGATTTTATTATTTCCTGCTGGGTCTCTATGTAAGCCTTATATGCGAAATAATTTGTCTCTCCCAGTTTCACAACATCCTTAACAGCCAGTATGTCCGGGCTCTGCGCGTCCACTATAACCGTAGCCCCTGCCCTGTATACAGGCACCTGTTTAAAGGTCATCCATGTAACCAGGCTGACAGTAACCGCGAAAAAGGTTATCGCTATCCATTTCCTGCGCATTAATATAGAAACGTAATCCCTGACATGAAGATCCTTGTTAAAATAAACGTTTTCCATAAATTATACCCTCATTTAAAAGAAGCTTTCCGGGACCACGACTATATCCCCTGGTTTCACAGGTATATCTGATTCCTTGTAACCTTTATTGGTGATATCAGTTACCCTTATTTGTATGGTAACTTCCTTGCCGTCTTCCATGCGTATAACCTTTGTCCCATTCTGCGCCGCGCCCTGTTTAAATCCGCCTGCCATTGTTATTGCCTCTAATACAGTGGTAGGCCTATCCTTGGAAAGCTCGTACTCTCCGGGGTTATTTACAAAACCCATTACAAAAACCTTTTTCGGATGATACTCCTCGATAAAGACATTGACCTGCGGGTTAACGAGATAATCTGCCTCCAAGAGAGAGGTTATTTTTTTCTCTATCTCTGTAGCCGTAAGCCCGCCCACATCCACATTCCCTATGAGCGGGAACGCGATTTCGCCTTTTGAACCCACCCTTGCTTTTGTCGTCAGATCAGATTGCTCGTAAACAGTTATTGTAAGCACGTCTCCTGTTTCAACCTTGTATTCCTCACAAAATACATTTGAAAAGTTTAGCATAAGGTAAACACAAAATATAAATATATAACTCTTCATGCAGGGTACTCCTTTTTATAGAACCGCTTTTGCGCTTATTGTGATCAGGTTATCTTGATAGTTGTAATTGCTGAAATTTGAATCTCTCCAGATGTGTTCAGCCTGGAATGTGACGGTGAACCATTTCCTTATATAATACTTCATGCCTGCGCCCATTGAATAATAATTGTCCTGCCTCTTTTTGGTTACCCCGCCTTCTGTGCTTTCATTCGGATAGGAATGGTCCTGGTATAGCCCGGTGAGAAATCCGAGTAATTTAGGCGTAAAAAAATGGTCATAGGTACCATGGATATCATTAAGCGTGTAATAATTATTGGTCTGATAAGTGGATTCATTGGCTGTCCTTAAAAAAGACAGCTTCAGCGCGTCTTTTTCTGAAAACTCATGGGTTAAATCTGCGTAAACAACGCCTGAGCTGAAATCAGGCGTGGATGAATTTTCATAATTTCTGGCCTGAACTCCGACCTTTATAGTGGCTGTGGTCTTGGGCGTCAAATCGCCTATGGCGCCAACAAGAAACTGGTGAAAATCTGAATCAGAACGGATTGCATTGCTGTCATACCTTATCTGACCGAAATCGTATTCCGCGAGAAGCTTTGTCTTCTCAAAGGTCTGATGCGTCAGCATAGCGGAATAAATACGCTCTGTCCTGTCGTAGAGATCGTACGCTGCGGTAGATTTGTAATCCCTGGTAAAATTCTCAAAACCCAGCTGTATCCCCAGCCTGTCCTTCTGCGCATTGGCAGTAATACCGGCCCTGTTATCATACTTTCTGACCCTGGATGTATCTTCTGTGCTGGGCCGCTCATATGAATTGCTGAATTTATCGTATATATTAAAGGTAACATCGCGCCAGTTCAGTTCCAGGTTTCCGTAAAGGAAATGGTTAGTAGCGTCCTGGTTTGAATAATCCATATATCTATTGAAATCCACGTGGTAATCTAAGGTAAGAAGGTTATCACTAAAAGGCAGGTAAGCTGTTACGCCGGGAGTAAGTGTGATTAAAACGTCTGACTTTTTGTCATCCTTATCCAGAAAAAGATTGTCGTCATATGTCAGCTTTATCTCTCCCCATGGAGATATCCTGGCTTTCTCAGGTTTGACATCTTCTTCGTAATATTCATACGGGTATTTATTGTCATACATGTACCCGCTTAAGGCAAAAAGCGACTCGACGCATAAAAGACTTGTAAAAAATACAAAAACAAAAATAGGGTATACTCTTTTCATTGAATTCCTCCTGGAATTGAAAACGATTTCTTGATGGAACTCTCTACAACTTGTTACAAGTATACCCTATAGCTATCTGTTTGTCAAGACTTTTTTTATCTTTATTTAAACTATATTATATGATTTTAACCGTTTATCAGGCTCAATGTCTCAGCCCTGGTTTTGGGATTTTCTTTGAAAACCCCTCTTACAGCGCTTGTAATAGTAAGTACGCCTGATTTCTTAACCCCTCTCATACTCATGCAGAGGTGTTCCGCCTCTATAATTACCATGACGCCCATTGGTTTAAGCTTCTTCATAAGGACCTCAGCTATTTCAGTAGTAAGCCTTTCCTGAACCTGCAGTCTTTTTGAAAGTATCTCCACTACCCTGGCTAACTTGCTCAATCCCGTAACCTTGTTATTCCTGGGTATGTACGCTATATGCGCCTTTCCGATAAACGGCAGGAGATGGTGTTCGCATACAGAATATATAGGTATGGCCTTTAAAAGCACCATCTCATCGTGCTTTTCAGCCAAAAGCACCTCCAGCTCCCTGGCAGGGTCCTTTGATATGCCGCTAAAGATCTCAGCGTACATCTCAGCCACCCTTTCAGGCGTTTTTTTAAGATCCTCCCTGTCAGCATTCTCGCCTATCCCCTCTAAAATCATCCTTACCGCCTTCTTTATCTTCCCCTTATCCATATCCAACCCCTTTCCCTTTCATCCCCCAACAACTTTACACTTGTAACAATGTTAGTAGTGTCAAGTTGTTTGGAATTTGATATTACTTGCCTATGCAAAACTCGGAAAATATCTTATCCAGGGCCTTTTCTGTTATTGTATGGCCTGTTATTTCACCCAGTCTTTCTATACCGGACCGCACATATATGCTTACGCAATCCAACGGCAGTCTCTTTTTATAGGTATCTATAGCTTCGATTATATCTGAAACGCATCTTTTCAGGATATCCAGCTGTCTTTCATTAGAAGCGCCTGTAAAACCAGCGCCTGGCGCCTTGCCTCTCCATACCATGCTTTCTATCTCGTTCTCAAGCTTATCAATACCTTTCATGGCAAGGCTGGAAACATAAACCAGCTTAGCTCCCGGAAAAAACCTTCTGACTTTTTTAATATCCAGGGCCTTTCTTAAGTCTATCTTATTTATAACCACTATCAGCCCTTTTTTATTATCTTTTATCCTATTTATTATATCAAGGTCATTTTTATTCAGCCTTCTTGACTGGTCCAGCACCAGTAAAATAAGATCCGCGCTCTCCAGGTAAGCGTAGCTTCTTTTTATGCCTTCCTTTTCTATTGGATGATCTGTATCTGTAATCCCGGCTGTATCCACTAGAGTAACAGCTATACCTTTAATATTAATAAGCTCTTCTATGGTATCCCTGGTCGTACCCGGGATATGGGTTACGATAGACCTTGATTCCTTTAATATAGCGTTCATTAGACTGGACTTCCCTGCATTAGGGCTGCCGCATATTACTGCCTTTATGCCCTGCCTGAGTATCCTGCCCTGATTTGCAGATGCGATAAATCCCTGCATCTCTTTTTTTACGCTGCCCAGAGTCTTGAATACATCCTTTCTTAGCGCCCTCTGGTCGCCATCTAAAAAATCTATAGATGCCTCTATATGGGCGTATATCCCTAAAAGGGCTTCCCTTAATGAATTTATCTTTTTTGAAAACGCGCCATCAAGGTTATTCAACGCGGCCTTGAGTGAAAGTTCTGTCTTTGCCTTTATTATGTCCAGCACTGCCTCTGCCTGAAGTATGTCGATCCTGCCGTTTAAAAAAGCCCTTTTAGTAAATTCCCCTGGTTCAGCCAGTCTCGCGCCATTGATTATGCACAGGTCCAGTATCTTTTTCAAAGGCGCTATCCCGCTATGACAATTTATCTCAACCACATCCTCTTTTGTATAGCTCCTCGGAGCCCGCATAACAGTCAAAATCACCTCATCAATTACTTTTGCCTTTTCTGCAATATGTCCATAATGAACCGTGTATGTCTTAAATCTGGAGGGTTTTTTAGCGTCCTTGGACAGAAATATACTATCAGCGATCTGCAGGCTGTGTTTCCCGCTGAGCCTCACAATCCCTATCCCGCCTTCTCCTATGGGGGTTGAAACCGCAACTATCGTATCATCCAATCTCAAATTCTCCATAACCCCTATCAACAACTTTACATTGAGACAATGACGCAATGTAAAGTTGTTATAGTTTAAGATACCCCATTGCGTCGCCTACGATAAACAATGAGCCTGTAATCAGTATTAAATCCTCTTTATGCGCAAGACTTAAGGCCTTTTGCACAGCTTTATCTATTGCAGGGCACTCTTCCAGGTCCGGCCTAAAGTTTTGGAAATTTTCCTTAAGCGCGGGTATATCCGCTGCCCTTTGATTATCCTTTGCCTTTGTCAGGATTATTATATCGCAGGATTTATCCAAAATATTGCACACCCCTTTTATATCCTTGTCGCTGGATATACCAAATACGCATATCAATTTTTTATATCTGAATAAGGCCTTTACGGATTCCATCAACGCTGAAATACTGGCTGGATTCTGCGCGCCGTCAAGTACCACATAAGGGTCTTTCTGGATTATCTGCAGTCTCCCTGGCCAGGCCGCGCGCTTCAGGCCATTTCTTATATCAGTTTCTCCTATATTTAATTTATCTGACGATTTCAGCATGCCTATAGCTAAACTCGCATTCTCTGCCTGGTGAGCCCCTATAAGATTCATCTCTAAATCCTTATAAGAATACCCGGGCCCTTCCAAATTAAAAACCTGCCTGCGCTCATCTGAACTTACGATAGAATATTTTATGCCCCTGCCAATCTCGCATAGCTTCGCTTTCTTTTCCTGGCATGCCTTTCTTATAACATCTGCCGTCTCTTTTTCCTGTTTCGCGCTTACCACCAATCCCCCATCCTTTACAATCCCTGCCTTTTCATAAGCAATTTTACTCAGGGTATCTCCTAATTTATCAGTATGTTCCAGATTTATATTTGTTATAGCGCAGGCGAGAGGCATCACCACGTTTGTAGCATCCAACCTCCCGCCAAGCCCTGTTTCCAAAATAGCCGCATCCACTTTCTTTTTATTAAAATATAAAAAAGCGCACGCTGTCAATATTTCAAAAAATGACACCTTGCCAAAATCTTCACAATCCCTGAATTTTTCCGCAACAGGCTTGATTTCTTCTATAAGCTCAACAAATTCCTCTTCCCTTATCATTCCCTCAAAACCATCCACCTCATTTGACTTATGTAATATCCTGATCCTTTCCCTGGAATCCACAAGGTGCGGGGATGTATATAACCCGACTTTATACCCGGCTTCTTTCAAAATATAGGCTGCAATGGCGCACGTGGACCCCTTGCCTTTAGACCCTGCCACGTGTATAAAGCGAGTGTCATTATGCGGATTACCTAACTCCTCCAAAATCGCATTCATCCGCTCCAGCCTAAACGCTTCAGCGTACTGATATTTAGGGATTTTTTCAAAATTTACAAAGGAATCAACGTAGCGGACAGCTGAAATGTAATCCATAAAACTTTAGAAGATAATTAATGCTTAAAATGCCTGACGCCTGTCAAGACCATGCTGATGCCTGCGTCATCGCATGCCTTTATAACATACTCGTCGCGTATGGAGCCGCCTGGCTGGATTATGCTGGTTATGCCTGCCTTTTTAGCCTCATCTATAGCGTCTTCTTTTGGGAAAAACGCGTCGCTCGCGCAGGTAGCGCCTTTAGAAAGCCCTTTGGATTTCAATATAGCTATAACCATTGAATCCACCCTGGACATCTGGCCAGCGCCCACGCCCACAGTCTTCGTACCCTGCGACAAAACTATCGCGTTTGACCTGACATGCTTTACTATCCTCCAGCCAAAAAGCAGGGATTTCATTTCCTCCGCAGTGGGCTTTTTCTTTGTTACAACCTTTAAATCCTTTTCCTGCACCTCAAATACATCCCTGTCCTGTATCAGAAGCCCGCCCACCACCTTTTTCAGATCATAATCCTTTTCTATGCCTTTTAACGCCCCAACCTCTATTAATCTAAGATTTTTCTTATCCATCAATATATCCAGCGCCTTTTTTTCATAGGAAGGCGCTATGATGCATTCTGTGAATCCGGCGTTGATAATTGCCTCTGCGGTTTTAAAATCCACTTCCCTGTTTAAACCCACTATACTGCCAAAGGCTGACAACTTATCGCAATCCAGCGCGTCATTATACGCCTCTGCCAGGGTTTTCGCAGTGGCAGTGCCGCACGGGTTAGTATGCTTTATGATAGTGGCTGCCGGTTCTTTGAATTCTTTTACTATCTCGAGCGCCGCGTCCAGGTCTATTATATTATTAAATGAAAGCTCCTTGCCATGCAGCTGCCTGGCATTTGAGATCCCTACCGCGTTCACAGCCTTATCCTTATAAAAACTCGCCTTTTGGTGCGGATTCTCCCCGTATCTCAATCCCTGCACTTTTTCGAATTTTAACTCCAAGGTGTCTGGGAAATCTTTTCCTTGTCCCCTGTCGCTTGAGCCCTGGCTTTTCAAGTAATTATAAATCGCCGCATCGTATTTTGATGTCTTTTCAAACACCTCTACGCCCAGTTTAAAATGCAGCTCGTTAGAAATCGCACCGTCATTTTTTTTCAGCTCTTCTATCACTTCCTTATACCTGTCAGGGTTGCACACCACAATCACATCCCTGGAATTTTTCGCGGCTGATCTAAGCATGCTTGGCCCGCCTATATCTATATTTTCAATCGCCTCTTCTAATTTCACATCCGGCTTAGCGACAGTTTTTTCAAAAGGATAAAGATTCACCACCACCATATCTATCAGGCCTATGTCATGCTTCTTGATCTGCTCTATGTGCTCCTTCTTATCCCTGATAGCCAATAACCCGCCGTGTATCTTCGGATGCAATGTCTTTACCCGGCCATCCAGCATCTCAGGAAAACCAGTATAATCTGAAACGTTCTTTACAGGTATGCCAAGCCCTGCTATAAGTTTGGCAGTGCCGCCTGTTGAAAGTATCTCCACATTAAACTGGTTCAAAACCTTTACCAGCTCCTCCAGTCCTGCCTTGTCTGACACGCTTATCAGCGCCCTCTTCACCTTCCGCATTTCCCTTCCCTCCTTTTCGGTTTAGATGTTAAAGCGGATATTAAGGATATCCCCATCCTTAATTACGTATTCCTTGCCCTCCACTTTCAATAAACCTGCCTCGCGCACCTTCTGCATATTGCCTTCGCACCTGATAAAATCCTCATAATTCACAACCTCTGCCCTGATAAAACCCCTTTTTATATCTGAATGTATCTTGCCCGCGGCCTCGATCGCGCTTAAGCCTGATTCCAGGTGCCACCCTGTCGTATCCTTATCCCCCCCTGTGAAAAATGTGATCAGCTTCAGTTCATTACATATTAATTTAGACATGTTCTCCCTGAAATTATAGCCCGAGCCCATTTCCCTGGAAAACTGATCGCGCTCCTCCGGGCTCAGCTCAAGAAGTTCGAGCTCCTGCTTGCCAAAAAATACTATATGCCTCATACCCATAGAAGAACAATATTCCTCAATCGCTTTTACCTGGCTATCCGGCCTGGCCTCCTCCAGATTCATAGCCACGACTATAGGCCGCAGGCTTATAAACGAAAACCCTGAAAAAAGTTTAAGCTCGTCTTTTGTCAAGCCTATGTTGCGCAAAAGTTTAGAGTTCTCAAGCGTCTCCTGGCATTTTTTTAAAAGTTTCGTTTCAGCCTCGGTGTCAGTCTTTATCTTCATCCTGTCCTTCTCTATCCTTGCAAGCCTCGACTGTATTGCCTCCAGATCAGCTAGTATTATATCCGTAATGTAGCTTTCCAGGTCTTTTTTAGGAGCCTGGCTGAAAAAAGAGTTAATCACGCATATAAACAGGTCTATTGTATCCAGCTTGGAATATCCCTTGCCTGTGAAGCCCTCGCCTGAACCTATATCCAGAAAAGCTGTCTCGGGATACACCTTCTTTTTCGAAGAATATATATTGCTCAGCTTTTCTATCCGGCTATCCATGAACTTAAACATGCCTATATCGCCGGTAATATCGGCTGACTGCAGCAGGACTTTAAACATGGTTGTCTTCCCGGATTGCGCCGGGCCGATTATGCCTATCTTCACATTATTCCTTTGATATGTAGTTACGCGGTTTTAAGGCGGGCTATCACTTCAAAAGTTTCGCCTTCTTTGGATTTTTTATCCTCTACCTTTATCTTAATCTTAACTGCCTTTGGCAGGCCTATCCCAGGAGCCTGATCAAAATTCCAGGTATCTGTCCACGCTAAACCGTCAAAATACGAAAACTCCATACTAGAAACATTGTCGCTCAGTATGTCGCTATGGTCGTAAGTGGCAAAATCATAATCCGGCTCGATCTGGTCATTCCTGATAAGAAGCCTCTTATCCGCATCCAGCCAGTATTCCACTTCGCTGAGCTCAAACACGCCGGATGCAGTAGAAACAAAAGAAATAAAGCTGACGCTGTCCTTTTTCCCTGTGAACCTGCACAGGGAATTGCTATTGATCACTGCCTGGCTTATCTCGGAGCTGATCCTGGAGATGATGTTCCTGGCATTCTGATAACGCTCGCTCCTCACCTCGCCTTTCTGCCATGATTTTGAAGCGCTGCGAAAAATAGTAAAGGTGGACGCCACTATCATGGCAAGTATCGCGAGAGAAATCAATATCTCAACGAGCGTAAAACCTATTGCAACTGACTTCCGCGTAAGTCCCGCGATTACTTCTCGACTCGGCCGCTCCGCGGCCTCGCTCGAAGAATAATATTGTTCGAGCGGACATTGCAAGCCTTCTGCGCGAGCAAAGTCGAGAACTTCTGCGTAAGTTCCACGATTACTTACTGACATACGCTATAAAATCCTTTGATTTCGTGGTATTGCGTTCAGGCCAGGTGACAGTCACAGTAACCTTTCTCATGTCACTGCCTGAATCCACGCCTTCCAGAGACAGGTCCTCTATCTTTACAGCCCATTCTAAATCCCCGTCCCTTCCGCTAAGAGGTATCTTCGGAGGAAGCTCTGTTATCGCCTCAAACCCTGCCAGTTTCACATCCTCTATTTTATTCTGCGCCAGAAAGGCCGCCTTTGTCATCATGCCCGCGCGCTGAGACGCCCTTAAACCTATAGGGAATATCTGCAAAACCCCTACCAGGCCTATCGCCAGCACCGCGATGGCAATAACCAGCTCTAATAACGAAAACCCCTTTTTATTATTCATACATATCACCAAACAACTTGACACTTGTAACAATGTTTCAAGTGTCAAGTTGTTGCGCAAAAGTTATCCGATAAGTTTTGCCAGCGAGAACAGCGGCATGAACATCGAGACAACGATAAATCCTACCACAAGCCCCATAAACACTATAAGTAACGGCTCCAATAAAGAGGTGAGCCCTGTCACAGCCACATCCACCTCGTCTTCAAAATTATCCGCGATCTGTATCAACATCTTGGAGAGGTCCCCTGTCTCCTCGCCTATGGAAATCATCTTTGTGACAAGCGGAGGAAACGCCTTGCTGAGTTCCATCGGGCCTGCCACCCCCTCTCCTTCTTTAATGCTGTCCCTTACCTGCATAACAGCTCTACCGATAAACTCATTGCCTATTGTATCTCTCACTGTCTCGAGCGCTGCCAATATAGGTACCCCGCTTGAAAGCAATGTCCCCAGGGTCCTTGTAAATCTCGCCACAGCTATCTGCTGTATAAGATTTCCCACAACAGGCACGCGGAGTTTCATTTTATCAATTACAAATCTCCTGTTGGGATTTTTTATAATGGCCTTATATATTAATATCAGGGCTATCGGCAAAAGAGGTATCAGAAACCATAAGCGCCTGGTAATGTCGCTGACTATAATCAATACCTTTGTGGGCAAAGGCAGGTTTCCGCCAAGCTCTGAAAACATGTTTGTGAATGTCGGTATCACAAACACCATCAGCATTACAAGTATGAGAATAGCCACTATCATTACAAACATGGGATACATAAGGGCTGACTTTACCTTGTCCCTCAGCTTCTGGCTCTTGTCTAAAAATTCAGACAGGCGCTTCAGTATGTCCTCCAGCATTCCGCCGAGTTCCCCTGCCTTTATCATATTCACGTAAAAATCAGGGAAAACATGCGGAAAATGCGCCAGGGCCTCTGAAAAATTAGACCCGCTTTCCACTTCATCGGCTACTGTCTTTATCACATCCTTTAAGTACCCCTGCTCTAACTGGTCGTAGAGCGTCCTGAGGGCCTTCACCAGAGGGAGTCCCGCGGCGATAAGAGTGGCAAGCTGCCTAGTAAATATTACGAGGGATTTTGTGCTTATCTTTTTTTTGAAGGATAATAGGCTTGAAAATTTTGAAAAGTCCATCGCTCATCTTTTTACAACAATATCATTGATCTCTATGTTCATGCCTTCCTGCAGATCCTTTATATCAGCTGCCGCGATCCTGTCGCGCGCCTGTATCACCTCCACTGAACCAAGGAACGCCCCGCCCCTGTAAACATTAAATCTGTTTCCTATCTCCACCCCATCCTGCTTTCCAATGTCTATTACCACGAAATTATGGTCTTTATTAACAGTGACCACCCTGCCTTTTGTGCCTTGATTTTCTCCTGAGCGTTCCAGGGAAGGCGTGGTGAGCCTGGCTATTTTTTGAGGCTCTTTATTCAAAACTATCTTTGGCAATTCCACTTCCCCGGGGCTCTGATACGCCTCTGCCCTCATCTCCGCGGACCCTCCGGCGTTTTCCTGAAACGCGACCTTAAACCTGCCTATCTCCTGATTTTTATATTCTATGTCGTTTTCGAGCTTCGCTATCTTTTCTTTCATTGTTTCTTTTTCAGACAAAAGCCCGTTGTATTCCTCGGCTATACCTTCAAATTCCCGCATCTTGGATTTAAGCGCGCTATTTTCCATGGCGATCTTTTCAGAAGTCATCTTATCTTCCTTGCCGGCTTCTTTCTCCTTCAAAAAATCATTGCTCAATATCTGCGCTACCTGCTCTGAATCCTTTAATTTCTGTTCGATGAATTTTTTCTCATTCTCCAGATTAGCCAGCTTAAGGTCCTTTTCAACGCTCTCAGCCTTTAACCTGGATAGTTCCTGGTCTTTCGGGGTTATCTCGCTCCTTAACCTCTCTATCTCCACCTCCAGGCCGACCTTTTCCTTCAGGAGATTCGCCACAAACATGTCTGATTCCATCTCCTTAAGCCTTTTCTCAAGGAACGCCTTGCCTTTTTTAACGCTGGCCAGGTCTCTTTTTAAATCATCTTTTTCGCTGATCGCTGTATCGTGCTCTGATTTAAGGCTGGCATGGCTGGCCTCCAACGCGTTGAACCTCGCTTCTATGGTCTGCAACTTTGACTTTAACTCCGTCTTTTCCTGGTTTGCCACAGTGATCTCTGTGTTCAGTTTCTCCAGGGTGTTTTTGAAAAGCTCTTCCAGATTAGTATATTCATTGTAAAGTTTTTCCTTTGAGAGAAAAAACCATGCCGTGCTTAAACTGCTCAACACCACCAATCCTACCAATACCCATAGTATTGATCGTAGTGCCTTGTCCATAGATATACCTCCGGAAATTTATATGTTATATTAATTTATTATATCACAAATCTTCCAGCTAATAAAGATTAATATTATAAAATAAAAAGGCAGAGCTGATTATTTATTAACAGGAGGACACTTTGTGAAAGTTTTTGTAAAAGAGGAAATCCCTAAAACAACAATAACGATTAATCTGGTCATCACAAATACCTCCTCTATTTATGCCCCGAAATAAAATTAATATAAGCGCCTATAATAAATACTGCTATCAGCCATATAGCATAGGCGCTTAAGCCTAATCTTGTCTTCTTTTTTGGCTTTAATGCTAAACCTGCGCTGACTATAACGGTCATCAGAATAACTAAAAAAGCAGTGAAGATATGATTTTGCGATAATACCTTAAAGATAGGGGCTTTTTGATAAAAGACGTCATTGACAAAAATGATTGCTATATTAAAAAGATTGGAACCGAGCATGTTCGCCACTGCCATTTCTTTAGCGCCTAAGCGGATAGCGGCTATCGAAACTGTTATTTCTGGCAAAGTGGTAGCAAAACCAAGGAACAAACTGCCTATAAAATTCTGGCCCAGGTTTAAAGACTGCGCTAATTCATCTCCGATATAAGCAAGCCAGATCCCTGCTGCGGCAATAATAAGCGCTGCCAGTCCATAACGAATAGAGGCTGTTTTTAATGAGATGCCATCATATTTAAATAATATCTTTTCTTCTCTTTGCAGTTCTTTAAATAGCCCCTGTTGTTTTTTTTCGAATCCAAAAATTATCCTTGCGGAAATAAGATAAGAAATTAGTATCAAAATACTGTATAAGCTGATATTCCAGAAAGCGATCTGCGGCAGTTTTATGCTCAAAAATATCCCGATAGCTGCGATAGATAAAGGAATAACGCTTAATCCCGCGGTTAAAGATTGGCCTATGGAGACTGAACTTAACAAAGGCGCGCCTTTATTTAAAGCGTCTAAAAGAGCAACATTTAAAAGATTATATGTGTTTGCTCCGAATAAATTGCCTACTGTAAGGTCAGGGGCATTAACAAAAACCGTGCTCCCTACGCCGGTGAATATCTCCGGAAGGCTGGTGGCGATCGATATTAATATTACACCAATCCATAGCCCGCTCAGGCCGGTTTTTTCCGCGATAGCATCGCCATATCTGGCTAAGCGCTTACCGATAAAAAGAATTATTGCGGCGCAGACAGTGAATTTTAAACAAATAAAAATCATCCTTTTTAACCTCTTTGACTTTTATCTTGAGCCTTAGTTTGATCTTTCTTCAAACTTTGTTCTTTTTCTTCTCTCTCCTGTCTTCTGCTGGTAATCATAATATATATAATAAAAGTAAGCACCCCTCCCAAAAGCACCCCAACTATTAAATTTGTCACTAAATTATTCATGATATCAATGCCTCCTCTTTTT
>JAUYDX010000034.1 GCA_030691625.1 Candidatus Omnitrophota bacterium
TTTTCTTTGAACCCGAATAAAAAATTCTCGCCTGTTACCAGGACTTTAAGATTTAATCTGTCCACCAGGAGGCCCCTGATAAATTCTTCCGGGCTAAGCTTTGAAAATCTCTTTGTGAATTTTTTCACAATGCAATAATCCACGCCCATTTTTTTAATCAACCTGACCCTGTGATCCAGGGACATTAAAAGCGGGATCCGCGCGCCGGGCGAAAGGACCCTGACGGGATGCGGGTCAAATGTAACGACTACGCTTTTGAGGCTATTTTTCCGGGCTTCACCAAGGACTCTTTTTAAAATCTTCTGATGGCCTTTATGGACGCCGTCAAATATGCCTATCGTAACTACTGTAGGATATGATATCTTTTTCATCCGCATCTTCCATGTTCTTCGAGTTTTCCAGCAAGAAATCCCCTGACGCGCTTCTTACCAGTCCTGACATGTGGCTCGGCACGCCGAGCGACCTGCCTATATCCTCGCACAGGGTCCTTACATAAGTGCCCTTGGAGCATTTGACTTTAAAGGTAAGCTCCGGGAATTTAAAATCCAGTATCTCGATACTGGATATATTTATTTTACGCGGCTCTCTGTCTACAGTCTTACCCAGTCTCGCGAGCTGATAAAGTTTTTTGCCTTTATGTTTTATCGCGGATACCATCGGAGGGATCTGGTATATCTCTCCCCTGAAATCACTAAGCGCTTTTTTTATATCCTCCATATCAATGCCCTGAATATCTTTTTCTTCAATAACCCTGCCTGAGGAATCCTGCGTATCTGTGGTTTTTCCGAAATATAACTTCGCGATATACTCCTTGTCATCCTGGAGAAATGTATTTGAGAGTTTTGTGGCCTTGCCAAGAAGCATTACGAGGACCCCTGTTGCCATCGGATCCAGGGTACCTGCGTGGCCAACGCGCTTTAGATTGAACCTTCTCCTGATAAAATTCACAACGTCGTGGGAGGTGATGCCTGCGGGCTTATTGACTATTAAAATTCCATCCAGATGCATTGCTGTTTCCATGCTTTCCCAAAAACTTTACATCGAGACAATGACGCAATGTAAAGAAGTTCCCAAACAACTTGACGCGGAGACATTGTCTCTATGTAAAGTAGTTTTCATTGAAGGGCGCGCTTTGCCTGTTCTAATACCTTTTTTTCCACATCTTCCGGCTTACCGAATACGCTGCAGCCGCTCGCAGTGGGATGACCGCCGCCGCCGAATACGCCGGCGAGTTTATTCACATCCACTTTGCCTTTGGACCTGAAACTCACCTTCACTCTGTCCTCGGTGCCTGTTTCCCTGAAAAGGATCGCTATCTCCACCCCGTCTATTGACCTGGCAAAATTTATTATCCCTTCTGTGCCTTCAAGAGACGCCTTTGTCTTTTTAAGCATCTCTTTTGTGACCCAGAGCCAGCCGATCTTTCCGTCATCAGTGAGCTTCATCGTCTGTAGCGCCTCTCCCAGAAGATTTGTATCCTGGACACTGCTTGTCTCGTAAATCTTAGTGTGTATTTCATGCGGCCTGATGCCGGATTCTATTAATTCCGCGATTATGCGATGGGTCTTTGAAGACGTATTGGAGTACCTGAAAGAGCCCGTGTCTGTCATTATGGCAGTGTATAAGGCGGCCGCCTCTTCAATATTTACTTTCACCTTAAACGCCTTAAAAAGGTCATAAACCATCTCTCCCGCGCTTGATGTCTCAGGGTCCACCCAGTTAAATTTCCCGAAATTTACATTTGATATGTGATGATCTATATTTATTATCGCTGTTTCCTTTTTAATATATCCGCTCACCCTTCCTGTCCTGGCCATATCCGGGCAATCCAGTATAATAGCTGCCTGAAAATTAAAATTATTCGGCATCTCCTTGAAAATCTCTTCGCTTCCGGAGAGAAATCTCATAACCTGGGGCACAGGGCTGTCATCAAGCATAATAGCCTCTTTCCCCATCCTCTTCAATAAAGAGGCCATCGCTATCTGGCTCCCTATAGAATCCCCTTCTGGATTTATATGGCTCGTTATCAGAAATTTATTAAATTTCTTTATCGCCTGCTTTACTGTTCTCACGCTCATACCGTATCCTTTCAAATGTCTTTTCCAGGTTTATGCTGTACTCTATAGAATTGTCCAGCTTGAAATAAAGTTCAGGCACATACCTCAGGTCCATCCTTTCCGCAATAAGTTTTCTTATAAAGCCCACGGAACTTTTAATGCCTTTCAGGCTTTCTTCTTTCGCCTTATCGTCGCCCATGATACTGAAATATATCCTGGCGTATCTCAGGTCTCCTGTGAGATCGATCCTGGTAATAGTGGTAAAACCTATGCGCGGATCCTTAATGTCTTCCTGCAATATCTTTGAGATCTCTTTCTTTAACTGCTCCTCGACTCTCTCCGATCGTATTCCCATCTCATCTCCTTTTATATTAATTTTCCAAACGCCTTTAAGCACTTCCCCGGATCTTTTTCTTTCAAAAACAATTCTATCTCTTTCTTGATCCTGCCTTTATTCACCTCTCCTAAAAATCCTCCCAATAGCGCCTCCTTAATAAGCTTTTTTGTATGCGGCTCTATCTTGAATCCGAACCTCACCGAGAATCTCACTGCCCTGAAAATCCTGGTAGGGTCATCCATAAAACTTTTATCGTGAAGCGCCCTGATTACTCTCCTTTTCAGATCCTTCTCGCCGCCGTAGAAATCCACCAGTTTTCCAAAATTTTTCTTATTTAAGGCCATGGCCATCGCGTTTATTGTAAAATCCCTTCTGAAAAGATCGTCTTTTATAGTGCCGGTTGTCACATCAGGATACGCCGCAGGATGTTTATATGATTCTTTCCTGGCAGTTACGATATCTACCCTTTTTCCTTTAAGCTGGATAGTGGCTGTGCCAAATGCCCTGTACGCGGTTAATCTGCCTTTTAATTTTTTGTTCAATATTTCCGCGAAACTAATGCCGCTGCCCTCTATCACAAAATCCAGGTCGCAGTTAGCTCTGCCGAGCAGTTTATCCCTTACGGGCCCGCCCACTAAATACGCGCCTACACCCATTTCATCCGCTATCTTCCCAACCGTCTTTATCATCCCTATCCCCCAACTTCTTTACAGTGAGACAATGACGCAATGTAAAGAAGCTCCCAAACAACTTGACATGGAGACATTGTCTCAATGTAAAGTTGTTATGAATTCTGCTATGTTCCTGGCTGCGTCAGGATACGCCAGAAGTTTTATCCTGGCCTTTATACCGAATATCTTTTCAGGGCAGGTTATGAATTCCTCTATGAAGCCGCAGACCTCTTTCGCGCTGTTCGCCTTTACTGCGGTGCCATAACCTGTCAGGATCTCGCAATTCCTTGTTTCCTGGCCCAGTATAGGCTGGACTATGATCATGGGCAATGTCTTTGAAAGCGCCTCTGTTATGGTAAGCCCGCCCGGCTTTGTGACTATTACGTCGCTCGCCTCCATAAATTCATCGACATTGTTCATGTAACCAAAGACCTTTAACCTCACCCCCTCACCCTTCCCTCTCCCCTTCGGGGAGAGGGTTAGGGTGAGGGAATTTCTCTTTAATTCATTAGCCAGTTTTTCGTTTTTGCCGCATATCGCGACCATCTGGATCCTGTCTTTTATTGCCAGAGGCATCTGGTTGATCCCGGTGATTATCTCTTTCATAGGCCCTGTGCCGAATCCGCCGCTCATTACCAGGACATTGAAAAATCCCGGCTCGATGCCGAGCTTCTGTATCATCGCGTCCCTGCCTTTAGAAACGCTGAATACAGGATCACATGGGATTCCCAGTATCCTTATCTTATCTTCTGGTATGCCGCGTTTTAAAAGATCTTTTTTTGTCCTCTGTATCGCGCCTGTAAAATAATCTGACGAGCGGGCCAGCCAGAAAGAATGGCTTATAAAATCAGTCACCACTGTAACCAGCTTTCCTTTAAAATCCCCTCTGTCCTTCATCCAGGAAATAATCTCGCTCGGCACAAAATGCGTGGAAACCACCACGTCTGGTTTTTCAGCCTTTATAAAATCTATAAATTTTCCGCAATTCCACCTGTGCAATGCCCTTCTCACAGGCGCCATAAAAAAATCAATGACCCTGGCGTCAAGCATGTAATAAAAAATGCCCCAGAGCGTGGGAGTTCTATTTATAAGGAATAAATATACATTCGGGTACGAGGCCTTAAAAAATGGATTCGCGTAATCCAGGACATCCACACACTTCGCCTGGATGCCAGGAATGCCGGCCAGGGCCTTTTCTATTGCCATGGCAGCCTTCTTGTGCCCCACTCCCGCGTACGCGTATGTAATAAGTATCTTCATATCTTTAACTTCTCGACTCTGCTACCGTAACCTGCTCTCGTGACCGCTCGAAGAATATTGTTCGAGCGGTCACTGGAACGCTCCGCGAGAACAAAGTCGAGAACATTAAAATAGGGTGTAAATGAACGGCGCTACGGCTGACGACTGGGTAAAAAATATCAATAAGCCGAAAAGTAAAAGCACCGCCACTATAGGAATCATCCACCAGAGTTTTCTTGCCCATAAAAATCTGAAAAGTTCGCCTATTATCTTGAATCTTCCTTTAATACCCATTCCACAGCCTCCGTCAGGTCTTTTTTTATAAAATCAGGTTTATGCTGCCATTTTTTCGCGTCCTTAGGGTCTTCTTTACCGGTAAGAAGCAGGATAGTTTTACATCCCATATTTTTCCCAGCCCCCACATCCAGCCTGGAGTCCCCTATAAAATATGCCTTTTTAAAATCTATATCCATGCCCTTAGTGACCTTTTTTATCTGGCCTGTATTGGGTTTCCTGCAATCGCATCCTGCGTCGCTCGCGTGAGTGCAATAAGAAACTGACCTGATCTTCCCGCCTTTTGCCTCTATTTCTTTAAGCATGTTTACGGTAATCTCATCCAGCGACCCCTGCGAGTAAAGCCCCTTAGCCACGCCTGCCTGGTTTGATATCACGAATATCTCGTAGCCGTTTTTATTAAGGAGTTTTATAGCGTCTATCGCGCCAGGCATAAACTCAAACTCTGCCCAGGATTTTATATAATCCCCAAACCCCGGATCCCTATTGATCACGCCGTCTCTATCCAAAAATATCGCTTTCATCCCGTGTTTCCCCATTTCGCCCAAAAAACCCTACAAAGTGACATTGTCAGTTTGTAGGGTTTTTTTGTTTTTTTAGCTCCCAGTATTTTGCGTAGCTGAAAATCTGATACAACGCGCCGTTCAGGGCCACCACAAACCCCACCATGCCGTCTTTATAGCCTTTTTTTCTGACATACGCCCTGAAAAACCTGTCAATTGTCTTCCAGGATATTGTCCAGAAACCTATCTTCCTTTTTTCGTCAAACCATTTCTGTGCCTCAAGGGTAGTCTGGCCATTGAGCCCCCTGAAAAGCTCCGCGAAATCATCATAGCCCTTATGAATAATATCGCTATTCAGCCTGCCGCACCTTCCCTTGTAAAAAACCCTTGGGTGCACGCCGACTTCCTCATACTTAAATTCTGATTTTTTGAACAATCTATCCTTGCGGCCAGGATACCACCCGCCGTATTTCACCCAGTAATTGCCTATATATGTCCTGAGGGGGATATTATAAACCACAAATTCATCTGATTCTATTGCGGCGCTTATCTCATTTTTTAATTCAGGCGTCACCTCTTCATCAGCGTCCAGGCTCAACACCCATTCATTTCTCGCCCTCTGGTACGCCCAGTTCCTGTGCGCGCCTTCTATATCCATGTGGCGCTGAAAAACCGCGGCGCCATTGGACTTAGCTATCTCCACAGTCCTGTCAGAGCTGAAATCATCCACCACTATGTGCTCATCTGCCCAGCCCTTGGCGCTAGCAATGCACGCGGCTATATTCTGCTCCTCATTTCTCGCTATGGTAACCACTGAAATCTTCTTCATCACGCCCTTCTCTCCAAACAACTTGACACTACTAACATTGTCATAAGTGTAAAGTTGTTTGTTTTTTCAGAATGTAGTATTCGCCGAACATAGCGCTTATTTTAAAGTTATCGCGCATGTACCTGAGGATTTTAAATGTCAATGGGTTCGCCTTATCATCAGTGTATTTATCTAAACTATCCCAAAGGCCTTTCCCTGTTATTGCCAGTTTAATATTATACCTTACAATATCCTTTATTACATCATCTTGTTTATCAGGCCTGAAAAGGTCTGTGTGGAGTATATAATAAAAAGAGGCGTGCGCCCTGTCGGATAAAAAATAAAAAAGAGAGCTTTTATACGTGTCGAATATCTTTTCTCCCGGAGACGTATTGGATTCTATGTACCTGACAATGCCTTCTATGGTTTCCTTGTCTTTTTCTGTCACCAATATGCCGCTGGCCCGCGGAAGCTTAAGCTCCGAACGCATGTTTACAATAGGCGGGAATATTGACCTGAAGCCCTCATTTTTAAACGCGGTAAAAAATCCGAAATAACTGACAAATACCAGCGGAAATACGCAGACCGTAAGGCTGGCGTACCTGGCGGCAGATAGCGCGTCCTTATTTTTCCTGACAAGCCTCTGCTTTAACCTCTGGACAGCTTCGTAACACACAAATGATAGAAGCATATACGCTGGCGGCATGCCCAGTACCAGATGAAGATGGTCCCTGGATATGCACAGAGACGCCCAGATATAAAAAATAGAGAAAAGCGTGATAAAAATAAAGCCCTTGTCCTCTTTAGCGATATATCTTTCCTGAAACAGCTTTCTCGCAATAACGAATATGCTGAAGACTACAGCCAGCATTGCCAGGTTAAAAAATCCATTCACAGCTCCCATCTTTACGCGATCCAATAGGTAAATATTGTCCACATTATTTACCTGGATCACAAAAATAGCCATTAAGGCAATAATAGCGCTGATAATACTCAGCGATAAAAATAGAAACACCTTCTTCCTTCTGGCATTGCCCCAGTAATAATTATAAAAAAGCCAGGCGAGCAGGAAAAACACAGCTAAAATAACAACGCTCGCGGATTTAACATGCGGAAAAGGATTAAATATCATGCGGCCTTTGGCAGAAAGCGCGGCAAACCCGAATACGTAATATAAAAATTCTGTTAGCGCTCCTTTCGCGGCGAAATAAGCGGTACATGACCCCATTACAGCCAGTATCCCTGTAATAAATACAGACTGTTTCCTTAAGATCTCCGCGGGCTTTTCTCTTTTCTCCTTACCGGAAAATACAAGACTGACAAATAAAAACGCCAGGTACGATCCCAGGCACGCCATGCCTAAATTTTGCTTTATTAAAAAAGCCGCGCCGCAGAATAGGCCTGTAAAAAATAAATGCGCGTAATTCCCTGAGCCAAGATATTTAAGATAAAAATATAAAAACGCCAAACCCATTGCCAGGCCATACCAGCCGTACCACGGGTGCCTTATCTGCGGAACGCCCCAGAAAATGAATAAAACTCCTGATATGGCCGCGAAATAATCCGAACGCGTTATGTTCCTGGAGATCCTGTAGAGAAGCCATGTAATCAAGAGGCCTAAAAATACTACTGTCATCCTTCCCGCCATTACAGTAGGCGCGAAGGCCTTGAATACAAGCGCCTGCAGATAAAAAGACCCCGGCGTGACATGTAATATAAAATCCTTATAAGGCGTAAACCCTTTCAGGATTAAATTTGACACATAAAGATGAAAACCCTCGTCATCAATATCTATCCCATACCGCGAGAAAAATAAAAAATACGCGGCGGCGAACACTAGCAATAAAACCTCAATCTTATGTCTTAGGATAAATCTAATCATAGGCCTCGTAATACTGTTCGAGCGGACGCAGTGACCATCTGCAGGCACCCTTGTATTGTTCGAGCGGACATAGTGACAATGCATGCAAGCCCAGTCGAGAACTTCTCGACTCCGCTCCCGTGATAAGCTCTCCTGACCGCTCGAAGAATATTAGTTGATCATGTTTCAGGCTCTGCTAATACTGTTCGAGCGGACGCAGTGACCATCTGCAGGCACCCTTGTATTGTTCGAGCGGACATAGTGACAATGCATGCAAGCCCAGTCGAGAACTACCATTCACTTTTCCACTCTCCGCTTATCAGTTTTTCTTTCTTCTCCTTATTCCAATCTTTAACCTGCTTTTCCCTTCTTCTCGCAACCTCTAAGTCAGTATGCTCCTCTATATAAGCGATTCTTTTTACGCCGTGTTTTGCTGTATATCTGCCGCCAAGTCCTGAAACATGCTGGTCATATCTAAGCTCTGGCTTCCAGGTCATACCAGTGTAATAAGTACCGTCTTTGCATTCTATTATGTATACATACCATTTCCAGTTGTCTTTCATAACATTCTAACTTCTCGACTCTGCTCCCGTAACATGCTCCCGTGACCGCTCGAAGGATATTATTTCCCGTAACATGCTCCCGTGACCGCTCGAAGGATATTGGCAGGGCCGCGGGCATACTAAGAAGCCTTTATCATGCTCACGCCTATGCGCAGCCAGTAAAAAAACTCGCCCAGGCTTTTAATTTTCCCGAGTTCTTTAAATATATACCCCGGCCTCAGGTAAAACCTTCTCGTAAAATCCTTCTGGATTTTTTTTAACTCATCTATCTTTAAAGATCCAAATCTCCAGGAAGGCGTGCCTCCGTACAGCACGAATTCATCCCATTTTTCCTCGCCCAGGTAACCGCCCTCTTTCATGATCCTGTTAAGCTCTGTGCCGGGAAAAGGCGCTGTCAGGGAAAACGCCATCAGGTCCGGATCCAGCTCTATAATCAGATCCATAGTGGCCTTTATATCGTCCATCGTTTCCAATGGGTGATTACCAAGCATAAAAGTGGCCTCAATGTAGCGAAGCCGGGATTTTCTGCAGATACTGAACGCCTTTTTTATCTGATCTATGGTGATCCCCTTCTTTATAAGGTTAAGCATCTTCTGACTGCCTGATTCCAGGCCGAAAGAAACCTTCTCGCACCCGCTTTCAACCATTTTAGCCACCATCTCCTCATCCACCCTGTCCACCCTGGTAAAGCAGTCCCACGTAATCTTCTTTGACTTAAGGTAATCGCAAACAGGGTAAAATACATCTTTTTTAAAGGTAAACGTGTCGTCAAGTATCGTAAAATGGTTTGTTTTATATTTAGCCGCGCATTCTTCCATCTCCGCGATTATATTTTTTACGCTTCTATATCTTACCTTTGAGCCGAAAGTCACCTTGCTCGCGCAAAAGATGCAGCTATATGGACAGCCCCTCGCCGTCATTATCTCAGATATATTTTTAGTAGCCCTGGAAAATGCCCTGCTGGTATGCGTCCTTTTATAGAGATCCGCGTTTAAGAATTCCCTGTCAGGAAACGGCAGGATATCAAGGTCTTCAATAAGCGGCCTTAAACCAGTATCTATAAAATTATTATCCTGAGCCCTGTAAACCAGCCCCCTTACCTTTGAGAGGTCACTGCCTGAAACTATTGTATTATAAAGTTCCAGAAACGTGATCTCCCCTTCTCCTCTCATTACTATGTCAAAACACGGAAACTCTTTGAGCGTCCTATGAGGTATAGCGGTGGAATGGACCCCGCCCACCACCACTTTTAAATCCGGGAAATTTTCCTTTACCAGCTTCGCAATATCATGGCCCGCTGTTATGGTAGAGGTCATACAGCTCAAGCCCACTATAAGAGGATTAGATTTTTTTATAATCTCCAATATAGCCGGCCTGCCCAGGTTCTCCACCTCCAGGTCCAGCAATTCCGTCCTTACATTATTCTTCTTGAGCCAGGAGGCAAGATACCCGAGATTTATAGGGTGCTGGGTTGACACGACCCCTTCGGGCACGGATTCATTCTTTGGCCTTACCAGTATTACGCTCATATTTTTGAACCAAGGAAATCTTTGAAGGCCTTGATAATGTAACTAATTTGCGCAGGGCCTATGCCGGGATAAAGCCCTATAAAGAAACCATTTTTCATAACCTTATCCGCGTTTTTAAGAGAGCCTGGGACCCTGCATTCTATATTCTTATAACCCGGCTGGTTAAGGATGTTGCCCGCGAATATAAAACGCGTCTCTATATTTTTTGATTCCAGAAATTTCACTATATCCTGCCTTGTAAACCCGGCGTCCTCTTTCACGCATAAAGGAAACGCGAACCAGGACACATCCGCTCTTTTATCCCAGCCAGGCAGAGAGAAATATTCCTTAAACTCTGAGAACGCGGAGTAAAGCAGGCTGAAATTTTTCTTTCTCTTTTCAATAAACCCATCCAGCTTCTCCAGCTGTCTCACGCCTATGGCGGACTGAATATCCGTAGGCTTAAGATTATATCCTATATCGCTGTAAATATACCTGTGGTCATAAGTGGAATCTATCTCTTTAATAAAATAATCGAATCTTTTATCGCACGCGCCCCTGGGCCCGGAATCATCCCCGCAGAAGCAATCCCTTCCCCAGTCCCTTATAGAGCGTAGTATCCTGGCCAGGTTCTGGTCCTGCGAAGTGACTGCCCCGCCCTCGCCCATCGCTATGTGATGTGCCGCGTAAAAACTGAATGTGGCTATGTCGCCGAAAGACCCGGTTATCCTGCCGTCAAATTTTGAACCAAGAGCGTCGCACGCGTCCTCGATCACGTATAAATCATGCCTATCGCTGAATTCCATTATCTTTTCCATGTCGCAGGGGTTTCCCAGGGTGTGCGTAACCTGAATAGCCCTTACGCGGCCGGAAACAGCTTTTTCCAGCAGACCCTCGTCTATATTAAAGGTGTCCATCCTGGCGTCCACAAAAACAGGGACCAGCCTATTCTGGATTATAGGAGCGACCGTAGTAGGAAACGCGAGTCCGCAGGTAATAATCTCGTCTCCGGGTTTCAGCCTGTCTTTTAACCTGTTGGACATAAGGCCGGCGATCGCGACAAGATTCGCTGAAGACCCTGAACTCACTAAGATAGTATTCTTAACGCCTAAAATCTCAGAAAATTTCCGCTCAAACTCCTTAGTGTATTTTCCGGCTGTGAGCCAAAAATCCAGCACAGCGTCCACAGCGGAGATCATTTCCTTTTCATTATAGACCCTGCCGGCGTAGTGAATCTTATCCTTGCCCGGAGAAAAAGCGCTTTTTTTATGGTATGCCTTGTAATACTCTTTTACTAATTTGAATATATCCTTTTTTTCCACCACTCTATTGTCCTCCTTAATCCCTCGTCCAGGCTGACCCTGGGTTTCCAGCCTAAAAGTTTCCTGGCCAGGGTATTGTCGCAGTAAAACCTGGATACCTCGCCCGGCCTGTAAGAAAGTTTTCCTGTCTTAAGCCTGATGCCTGAACCTGCCATGGAAACAATCTTCTCCGCCAAATCTATTATCCTGTAATCTTTTCCGCACCCTATATTGATTATCCTGCCTATTGCCCTGCTGTTAGAGCCCAGCCTGATAAAACCATCCACGATATCGCTCACGTAATTAAACTCCCTTGTCTGGTCTCCTTTTGTCATCTCGAAATCATGGCCTCTTAAAGCGGATTCTATCAGGGACGGTATAAACATATTATTCACCTGGCCGGGGCCGTAAGTCAGAAACGGCCTCGCTGTGACAATGGGCATTTTAAATGAGCGGTAGAGCATCCCGCAGTAAAATGTGGCAGCCGCCTTTGACGCGGAATAAGGAGAAACCGGGCTTGGCAGATCCTTTTCCCTGAAAGGCGCCTTATTATCCCCGTATTCCTCGCAGGTCCCGGTATTGACTATCGCTTCGCAATCGGTATCTTTAAGAGCCAGCATAAAATTCATGGCGCCTGAGACATTTACCCTGAGCATATCGTCCAGTAAAGACATATCCCGCGAGGCGTTTACCAATGAAGCCAGGTGAAAGGCCTTGTCAGGATTGATTTTTTTTATCTCTGTCCTAAGGCCAGGGCCGCAGATATCGCATTCGATAATATTGATCTTATCTTCAATCTCTTTTACCCTCCATAAATCCATTCCCGGCTCTATGACGCAGTAAAGCTCAGCGCCTAAATCAATAAGCGTTTTTACAAGATGCGAACCTATAAATCCGTCCCCGCCGCTCACCACTACCTTAAGATTTTTATAGTTTTTCTTCATACCACGCTATTGTTTTTTTAAGGCCCTGGTTTAAGGTATATTCCGGCTTCCAGTTTAAAACCCTTCTCGCCTTCATAGAGCATAAAAACTGGTTTTTTATCTCGTATTTCGCCTTATTCAGGATCTTATAATCAGGTTTTTTACCTGCCAGCTTATATATCCTCTTTACCATCTCTATCACTGTGATCGGGTTTTCACAGCTGAAATTGAACGCCTCGCCGTATAACCTCAGTTTTTTCATATTTTCAGCCAGCGCCATATAGCCGTTCACTATGTCCTCCACATAGACATAGTCGCGTATAAATTTTCCGTCGCTGCGTATAAGAAGCGTCCCTCCTTTTACAGCGCGCCTTATCGCGTCAGGCGCGATCCTTGATAAATGGAAATCCCCTGGGCCGTAGATATTGCCGCACCTCGTAACGCAAACAGGCACCCTGTACGTATTCCAGTAAGCGCGGCATATAAGGTCTGCGCAGCTTTTAGAAACATCATAGGGGTGGCTTCCTTTTAACGCTGCGTCTTCTTTATACGGGAGGATTTTATGGCTTCCGTACGCCTTGTCGCTTGATGCCACGACAATGGCCTCTATAAATTTCTTATCCCTTGACGCCTCAAGTATATTCCACGTGCCCTCTATATTAGACTTAAAAGCCGCCACAGGATCTTTATTCGCCTCGCCCACTATGGCCTCTGCAGCGATATGGAAAATAACCTGCGGTTTATATTTATTCACTATTTTCTTTACTGATCTTAAATCGCTGATATCCTCTTTGATAGAGATAATATTCTTTCTCAGGCCTTCCAGCATGTTATCGGGCCTATTTTTAACCTTATCCACGCCTATTATCCTGGCTCCGCTGCCTGATAAAACCCTGGCCATGTTAGAGCCCAAAAACCCCTCATGGCCTGTGATTAAAACAGTCTTGTTTTTCCAGAAATCAGCCATCAATACCTCCTACCGTAACAACAATACTGTTCGAGCGGACGGACTGACAATACATGCGAGCTCAGTCGAGAACTTCTCGACTCTGCTACCGTAATACGCTCTCGGGACCGCTCGAAGAATATTAGGTTTTTACAAGAGCTCCTACCATACTTTCCAGGCAGCTTTATTATTGCGCCAGACATCGTTAAGAAGCTCCATATCCCTTTGGGTGTCCATGCACTGCCAGAACCCGTCGTGTTTATAAATAGACATCTGGTTATTTTTCGCTATTTTCTCCAGCGGCTCCCTTTCCAGTATGCATTTATCGTCCTTTTTCAGGTAGTCAAATATACTCTTATTGAAGACAAAAAAACCTCCGTTTATGTAAGCTTCTTTTACCTGCGGCTTTTCGCTGAATTCCTTTACCGTTTTGCCATCGCTTATAAGCTCCCCGAACCTGGACTGAGGATGCACGCCCAAAACAGTGGCGATCTTTTTACTATCCTTATGAAATTTCACCAGCTTCCCGATATCAGCGTCTGTCACGCCGTCCCCGTATGTAACCATAAATTCGTCTGAATCTATGTACTGCTCTATCTTCTTAAGCCTGGAGCCGGTCATGGATTCAAGTCCTGTGTCCGCGATAGTGATGTTCCACTCTTCCTGAGCGCCCTTGTCATGAAACTTCATTTCTGATTTTTTTCCCAGATGTATGGTGAAATCATCGTTCATTGCCCTGTAGTTTAAAAAATATTCCTTTATCATGTCGCCTTTGTAACCCGCGCACAGGATAAAATCCCTGTACCCGTAATGGTCATATATCTTCATTATGTGCCAGAGTATGGGCCTCGAGCCTATCTCCACAAGCGGCTTAGGCCTGAACTCCGTCTCCTGCATTAACCTCATTCCTCTTCCCCCGCATAGGATCACAACCTTCATATTTTCCATAACCATACCTCCTGAATAATACTGTTCGAGCGGACGTTGTGACCATACATTAAAACCCAGTCGAGAACTTCTCGACTCCGCTCCCGTGATAATCTCTCGTGACCGCTCGAAGAATATTAGTGTTTTATTTTATAGGCGAGCATCTCGCCTATAAAACCGAACACCGCCTTTATGTTTACCTTTGAAGCGCCTTTTTCCCTTTTTTTAAACACCACGGACACGTCGCCGATCTTTGAACCGAGATTGGAAAATCTTATCATTATCTCCGCGTCTATGAACCAGCCCTTGGACACAAGGCTTATGCCCTGAAAAATCGACCGCTTGAAAATCTTAGGCGTGCCATTCAGGTCGTGATCATTGACAGAAAATAAAAGCGGACATATGATATTGTAAAAAAAACTTATAAATTTCCTGGAAAACCCGTCGTGCCTTTCCACGCGCTTAACCTTGCATAAATCCAGGCCCTCTTTTTTAAGCTTATCGTAAACGCGGATTATCTCTGAGGCATCCACCTGGTTATCCCCGCACATAAATCCGAGATAGTCTCCCCGGGATTTCTCCAGGCCCTGCCTGATGCCCCAGCCGTATCCTTCGTTCACGTTAACTTTTACTACCTTAAGCGCGTTTATTTTTTTCTTCAGCTCTTCCAGTATCTTGCCTGTCTTATCGATAGACCCGTTATCCACAGCCACTATCTCGTAGCTGATATTACTGCCGGAAAGCACGGCGTCTATCCCGTTTAAAACGCCGGCCGCATTATCCTCCTCATTGTAAAAAGGTATGACTACAGAAAGCTCCATTTTATCTCCGTTTTAAAATATTAACCGCTGAATAAGCAGCCGCGACCCTATAATTCTCATTTAAATAACCATTGACCTCGTCCAGATATTTTCCAAGAGTCGGCCTGTACGGTTCGAGCCTCGAAAAATCCCTGGCGCAGATGACAAAATCCGGTTTTTTATCCTTAAGGTCAGCCATCATCTCATTAAACCATTCGGGAATTATAAAAGAAAACTCCGCAGAGTAAAACCTGCCCAGAGGCTGAGTATCAGTAAGAAAATTATACGCCCCAAGTTCCGGAAAAGTAAAAACTATATCCCGGGCTTTTACGCGCGAAGATATATATCTTATGACATTATCCATCTCTTCTGCCTGGGGCCCGGGAACCACTATGCCTTTCGCGCGCTCAGATTTGATTGCCTCGGGAAAAGGGTCTGCGTACGGAATAGCGGCATGGGATTTTTTTAAAACAAGGCTTTTTACCTCTTTAAAAATAAAAAATCTTTTATCATACTTGGCGAACGAAAAGGCGACAGAATACAGCGGAATCAATACCATCAAAAAAATCGCCAGCGCCTTCTTATACCCGGTTAAAATCCCTGCCTTTTTCTTTATGAACAGGTACGCCTCTTCAATGTATAAAAACATTACCAGGAGTAACGGCTGGAGCGCCATCCTGTATTGAGGCCCCTCTATGTCCCTGAAAGCCCCTCTGTATAAAAACGCGCCGTAAATAACTATGGAAATCACTATTATGTCCGAAACAGCTATTTTTCTCTTTATAATTTTTTTCAATATAAGCGCGCCTATTAAGATATAAAAGAAAAAAGGCAGGGTGTACTTAAAATTATGATTGAAAGGCATGACGGCTGACATCAGAAATTCCTTAAAATTTTTTGGGGTGTCGAAATCCAGGCTTACGTTAAACACATCCGTCATCCTAGTAAGCACTATTTTTACAGTATCGACATAGGATACAAAGGCATTGTTTAAAAATAGATAAACTATAAAAGGGGCTGATGCTATAAAAAACCCTGATATATAAACAGGCGCGTATCTTAAAATTGATCTCATATCTTTAGATTCAAAATAACTATATAGGCAGATCATGGATATTACAGAAATAAAGCTAAAAGCGCCTATCTCAAAGCTTGTCCAAAACGCGAGACCGGACATGGCTCCTGCGAGAAATAACCAGAGCCCTTTCTTTTTATTTAAAAAGTTCGCGGCTAACATTATTGCAGATATCCCCAGCCCAAACCTTATACCGCCCCATACGTTGTAGCAGGACCAGGGAAATGTCCTGGCTGTCAAAACCAGGGCGAACAGGTAAACAAAGCCCCTTGTCCTGAATATCTTTAAAGCGAAAATAGCGCATATTATAAGCGTCAGGACTGTCCCGAAGTAAAAATACGCGTTTAATACGCCTATGTGTTTCCCAAATATGGCCATCATTGACATAGGCATAAGCATTTCCAGCGGCCCTCTTAAAATAAACATGTCCCTGTAGAGCGCCTTGCCATGGAACAGTTCATTTATCTGGGGCAGGTATAGCCCTGTTTCGTAAAAATTTATACTGCCATGCATAAAATAAGGCTGTAACGTAACAATGGCTATTATGGCTCCTAAAAATATATAATCCGATATTAGTGTCCTGTGTTTTATCATATTTTGCATGCCTGCTGTCGATTTTCCGGCGGCCCTTTCCGCGCGATCAAAATCATTTCATTTGTAGGGGTTTTAACATAAATATCGGGCATCTTTTTCCTGACGATCTCAGATACAGAATGCAGAAACTTGAAAGATAACAGATTTGCCAGGCGGTAAAAAACCTCATGTAAATAATAATAGAATCCGAAATGGGTCTTGTTTAAAATGACTTTGAGGCCCGCCTCTTTAAGCAATAAGGACAGATTGGTATCGTTGAAATAAAAAAGGTGCTCGGGCAATTTATAAGAATACAATGGAAAAAAACAAGATGTGTCTATCGTGGTTATTACCACTAATCCCGAAGGTTTTAGGATTCTACTGACAGCGTTAAGGATGTCTTTAGGGCGCATCAGATGCTCTATCGTGCCTATTAAAAAAATGACGTCAAAAAATTCCGATTCGAAATTAAGCGATTGAAAATCATTGTTAAAGACATCCAGTTTCAGGGTATTCTTCGCGTATTCATACGCATACCTGCTTAACTCGACTCCATACGGATGGCATTTTTTGAACTTCCCTGCCTCGTCAAGCAGAAATCCAAAGGCGCAGCCCACATCTAAAACCCTTGCCCCGCTCAAACATTTTATTCTGTCAACAATTCCCAGGATCCTCTTCGCGTTTTTTCTGTGGATCTTTTCGGCAGCCAGATAATCCCTGTAACCCAATTCCGTATCGCTGTCAAAATACTTCTTCGTGTAAAAAGCGTCCAGATCGTCTTCTGTGACTCCGGTAACCCATTCCAGGCCGCATTTTTCACAGGTATGCACATTGAATCCATTTACAACCTTATGATTTTCAGTTACGAAATCGCAAATATAACAATTCATTGTTAGCGCCTTTTCAATCTATCTTGGAAAATTGGGAACTTCTCGACTTCGCTTCCGTAACTGGCTCTCGTGATCGCTCGAAGAATATTGTTGTTCGAGCGGAAATTATGGCTCTACATACGCGCCCAGTCGAGAACCTTTGCTCAAGTTGACAAATCTGTCATTGACAGAAGTGTCAACTTAGATGAAGTTGGCATGCATGGGTTTCTGGCCGGGGTTTTGTTTAAGCTTAGCGTCTCCGCGCTTAAGGTCCCAGAGGAATTCATTCACCCTGTCCTGAAGGCACAGGGTGCCGCACATGGTCTTGGTGTCAAACTCCGGAGACGCTATCAGGTTCATGACCTCCCAGTAGCGCTCGCTTTTCCACAGCTCTTTAAAAGGCGTGTCAGCGATATTGCCGATATGATATTTTTTGTATTTCCTATTAAACAGCATACCGCACGGGGCCACAAGGCCCGAGCCTGAAAGCTGTATGATAAAAGGCGGGCCAAAACACTGATGATATTTACGGATGCCCTTAGAGAGTATCTTGGACCACTTGACCTTTATGAGGGTCTTATCGTCAGAATAACTCTCGGCCTCTTTCAGTAAATCAGAAAGCTCATCATATTTGGAGTAATCCACTCCCAGGGCGCCTGTCTCGTCATCACTGCAATGCTTGATCACTACATAATCAACGCCTAATTCCCTGCCCAGCTTTGCCATGGGGATGATCTGGTCCTTGAAATCAGGCATGAGCACCATCTGGAGGCCCAGGGTAACTCCCAGGCCTTTATCTTTCTTTATCTGCGCGCATTTTTTTATTATCCCGAGAACCTTATAAAAAGCATCTTCCTTACATCCCATTATCTCGGCGTATCTTTTAGGTTCAGCCGCTGAGATATTGAACCTCAGATAAGACAGGCAGGACAGCATTTCTTCCAGTTTCTCTTCTTTCAATAGATATCCGTTTGTGCCAAGGGCCATGTCCAGGCCATTGGCCTTTCCCCTGGCTATGGCGTCGTATATATGAGGAGAGCACGTGCTTTCGCCGTCGCTCACAAAACTTATTGCCTTTACCCCTATTTCCGCGGCGTCATCCAGAAACCTGAAGATCACATCCTTTGTCATGCGCTTTTCATCATTTGCCTGGAGCTGGCCGTAACAATAGACGCATCTGTATGTGCACCTTCTTGTAAGGGCGCAGTCCATGGTGATAGGCGCTATCCTTTCGCCCCTAAGCCAGGCCTCTACCCTGTCCCTGTGCCAGTTTAATTTATGTCCGTCCAATATCAGATTATCCATGATGAGCATACCGTTTTATCGATACTGAGTCTTTATTGAACTTATACTTGTTAAGATAAAATTCTCTTTTTAGATACATGTCTATTGCGAGCTTCAGATACCCTTTAGCCACTTTTAAAAACGAGGAGAATGAAACGGCCTTTGATTTTCCAGCCTCTCTCACCCCCAGGCTGTACGGCACCTCCGCGAAAAGATAACCCTTCCTGGCCAGCCTTATCAGGATATCTGTCTGAAAAAAGAAACCGCGGTCGCGGTAAGTAAAATCTGTCAGTACGCATTTTCTATATAAGACAGTGCCGTTGGTATAATTAAAGGATGTATTGAAAGTGAGGTTAATGATAAGCTTATAAATATAAGATAATATGTTCCTGAATCCGGAGCGGGCCTTTTTATTAAAAACAAAAGGCACCACCATGTCCACGTCTTCCATGAGTTTCAGATAGCGCATTGTCTCGTATGGATTATTTTCATTGTCCCCGGGAAGCATAAATACTATTTCTCCAGCGGCTTTATCCACCCCGTCCCAAAACGAAGCGCCTACGCCCTGAGGCGCGGGGTGATTGAGAAGCCTGACTCTCCCGCCCCCTTTTGATATCAATCCTTCCACCAGTTCCTTTGTCTTATCGATAGAGCCGTCATTAATAACAATGACCTCTCCGGAAATCCCGAGATCGTCAAACGCCTTTAAAGTGACATCAATAGCTGTCAGGATATTTTTTTCCTCATTCAATGCCGGCATTATTACGCTCGAAAGAATCTTGTCCATCTTAGAATGGCTCCTATCTCTTAAACCCGCATGTAACCGGCGCTATTACCAGTTATCCACTCGTCTACCAGCTTATCAAACGGTTTTTCCGCAATGTACGGGTCAAATACCTTTATGTTGATCAGCTTCATCAGCGTTACATCGTCTGAAGACGAGCAATGCGAAGGCCCGAGAAATTTGAAATAGTCGTTAACGCCCGTTGCTATGAATTTGACATTGAGGCCCTGGAGCGCGACGTCGTTTCTCATCTGTTCAAGCGCCCTGTAAACCAGGAAATTCACTATTGAATATACTATCGGGATGGAACCGCTCAGGCTCATGCCAGCGGCGATGCCCACTATCCCCTGCTCCATGATGCCGCAATTAATCACCCTGTCGGGAAATTCCTTCCTGAGCTCGTCAATAACTCCGAATCCCATGTCGCATACAAGGAGGCAATACCGTTTATCTTTGCGGAAATACGGCATAAGGCAATTGACTATATCCCTTCTGAAATTCTTCGCGTCACTCATAACTCTTCCCCATTGATAATTCCTCATCTGTAGGAATACGGAAATGGAACTTTGGCACGTTCTCCATGCATTTTAAGCCGCAGCCTTTTACGGTTTCGGCAATGATAACATTGGGCCTCGTTTCTTTTGACTGCCTGGCCTTTCTTAAAACTTTTGCCAATTTTTCTGTATCGTGGCCCTGGCACACTACAGGGTCTAGGTCAAAACCTTTGAGTTTCCTGATTTTGTCGTTTGATTTTTTATCAAGGACATTCACGATAAAATCCATTGCCCGGAGCTTATTCGAATCAATGATAACAGTGAGATTTCCCACATTATGCTTAACCGCGAACTGCAGCGCCTCCCACGTGGTGCCTTCCTGCAGTTCTCCGTCTCCCATAACGCAGAAGGTGTGATAAGATTTGCCAAGCAGTTTCGCGCCGAACGCGATGCCGACCGAGATAGGCAGGCCGTGGCCCAGTGAACCGCAGCTTGCCTCTAGTCCGTATTCAGGCCTCCGCTCTATACATCCGGATAGAGCGCTGGAAGCTGTGTAAAACTCCTTCCATTCTTCTTTAGGCATAATGCCTTTATCAGCGAGGATCGCGTAAAGCGCGTAACAGCCGTGGCCCTTGGAAAAAACCAGCCTGTCTCTTTCTTCCCATAGAGGATCCTCGGGCTTATACGACATCACGTCGTAATATAGCGCGACTAGAATATCCACGCAGGATAAAGACGGAGCGATGTGCCCTGCTTTATTCTTCACAGAGATTTCTATCACCTGGTCCCTTATCTCATTCGCCTTTTTCTTCAGAAAGTTTTTTTCATTCATATACAAACAGCCTGCTTTACATTGAGACAATGACGCAACGTAAAGAAGTTCTCAAACAACTTGACACAGAGACATTGTCTCAATGTAAAGTTGTTAGATGAAGTTTACGTGAGGGCCGGGATTTTTAAGCTCCCAGAGATACCTATTGATCTCATCCAGCCTGCAGACCTCGCGGCATTTACTGGTGTCGAGTTCCGTGGCAGCCATTTTTAATATAGCCTGGCGCCTCTTACCCTTCATGATATCCAGGAATTTATTTTTATACACATTCCCGTACATGAATTTTTTATTGCCCAGATACGCGCTGCAGGCGTAGACATCGCCCTCCGCTGATATATACGCCCAGAAAGGAAGCCCCAGGCAATGCCTGTAAAACCTTCCCTCCTTAAGCTTTTCCATTGTATGAGACCTGAATATTATCCTGAAATCCTTTGCGGCCAATTTCCCAAGGCTCTTTTCAAGCCCTGCAAATTTCCCGTAATCAAAACCTTTCTTTATATTGCAATAACTCATAGGGTGCTTGGAAAACGGCTTTACTGTAAAATAATCCACGCCTATTTTTTTCAATATCCTGGCCAGCTTAATAACCTCTCCTGTATTTTCAGGTATTAAAAGCATCTGCGCGCCTATAACGCAGCTCAATTTGTTTTTCTTTTTAAAACTTACCGCCTGTTCCAAATTTGAAATGACCTTTTCAAAATCCCCTTTACGGCCGCGGTGTATCTTTTGATAGGCTTCAGGGCTCCCGGCGTTAAAACTCACCCGCACCCAGGAAAGGTCTTTAAGGCAATTTTTTATTACCATGCCATTCAGGAACACGCCGTTTGTAGTGATGGATACGTCAAGGCCCGAATGCTTTGTGAACCCTATTATATCCACTATGTCTTTATGAAGGAGCGGCTCGCCTTCACCAGCGTACATCACGCTTTTTACCCCATATTTGGCAGAGTCTTTAATAACAGTTTTCAGCACCCCTGTGTCCAGAAATCTCGGCTTATACCCTATGTAATCCAGGGCGCAGAAAATACAGCGGTGGTTACAGCCGCCTGAAGGCGCTATCTCCATGTAAATAGGCGCTATCAAATCGCCATTTTTCCACTTGGCTACCCTCTCCACATGATATATCAATTTATGGCTGTCTATCCTGAGATTATCCATTTTTATAGCAGATGAGCCTCCAGCTCTTAGGTCTGAAAAATATCCTCAAAGGCGCAAGAAAAAAAAGCAGGAAATTTTCCAGGCGCCTGTGCCTCGCGATAAAATGCGCGGTCTTTATTTTAAAATTTATTTTTGAGTCCCTGTTCTTGTGCCTTGTTATGTAGTCGTCTGCCAGGGACAGGAATTCTACTCTCGGCTTTTTAAAACCGCCCGCTGCCGCGCCTCTCTTCCAATCGTCTATAGTGTAAGAGGTGTCGCTAAAGCCTCTTTTACTCATCTCTTCAAAAACAGGGTGGACCTTTTCGAATACGCCCCTGGCTGACTCATTGATCAAAACGAGCCGGCCTCCGGGCTTTAAGACACGCCGCGCCTCCCTGAACAGCCTGGCTAAATCAGCGGTGTGATGAAATACAGCTGAGCCGAACACGATATCAAACGCATTGTCAGTGAAAGGCATATCGTGCATATCAGAAAACACCCTGTCAAAGTATGAAGACTTTATAAAAAGCTCTGAGACCTTCAGGTAATTACTGATATCCACTGCCACGACACTACAGCCTTTTTTGGCGAATTTAGATGACGCGTAAGAAAAACACGCGCCTATCTCCAGTATCCTTTCTTTTCCTGTGAGGCGCAGGTAATCCAGGGTGGCGTAAAATCTGTCTGACGCCTCTTTTATAGTCTGGAAACTCCCGCCTCTTTTAAAAAAACCGGAATCGTCTCCTTCAGGGAATGAAAGAAATTTATCCTTAAAGGTTTCTATCGTATCAGGCGTTATCCTGTAACGCTTTCCGCGCTCGTCAGCGATATATTCATCCTCATCCATTGCCTTTCTTTCGCGGACGGCGCTAAGAGGCGCGTTAGTAAAAAAATCCAGTATGCCTTTTTCTATATTGTAAGATGCCTGGCAATGGCCGCACAAAACCCTGCCGCTCCTTATCTCCAGGCTATTTTCTTCCTGTCCTTCCAATGAAAAAGAGCTGTGGCCGCATCCTGTGCACCTCAATATCTCCAGCAGGCCTTTTTTCATATCTTTTTACATATTACCATAAAATCGACGCATTTAGGCAGATTTTTTCTCTGCCATATAAAATCATTCACCGTGATATTTTTATAGTATTTATCCACTATGTTCAGGGGGCCGGGCAGATATCTGAATATCCCGATTTTTTTAAGCCTCTCGAAAATCCTTAGTTTTTTAGTGTAAAAAAGCCCGGCTATCTCATAGTTATTGAACACCGTTTTTATAGCCGCGCTTAGATCGCTGAACGTAAATTCCTTCACGTGAAAAGGGTTTTTCGTGTACGGCCTGTTTGTCTTTTTATTCTTATCCAGGTTCAACGTGGATATAAAGACGATCCCGCCTTTTTTTAAAACCCTTTTTATGGACGCGAGGTACGCCTGGATCTCATTTTCAGGCACATGCTCTATAACCTGGAAGCTTACCACTACGTCAAACATGTCGCCGGAAAAATCCAGGTAGGAGCCGAACGACTTCCTGAATTCCAGATTATGCCTTTTATATTTTTTTGAAGCCAACTCCACGTTCCTGTCCAGGACATCCACTGCCTTTACGCTTCTAGCGCGGCCTGCCAGGAAGTTTGCGCCGTAGCCGTCGCCGAAACCTATCTCCAGGACGTCCTTGCCTTCAACGTAAGGAAACGCGAAGTGGTACGCGCTCAGATGCCTTGCGAAAAATTTCGGCGGCGTCTCTTCAGGCAGAATCCCTGACCCGCCAGGCCTTAAATCATCTAACATATAATCACCTTAACCACCACCTCAACCTCGCAGGTTACCTACGAGGTTACCTGCGAGGTAACCTGCGAGGTTGAGGTGGTCTATTATCAGAGGAAGCCGTAGAATTTATCGGTCCTGCCTTCCATTATATCCAGGACATTCTTTACCCTGATATCGTATGTGTGTTTTTCAATGCCCAGTCTTTCAGCCGCCTCTCTTATCTTACTACGCTCCGCATCGTGAGAAATATAATAATCCAGTATGTCGAAAAGCTCTTCTTTGGTCTCAAACCATAATACATGCTTTTTATTCTCAGCGAGAAGCTCTATACCCTTGAATTTTTTAGTAACGTAACACGCGCCGCACCCAAGCGCCACGAAGAACCTGTTGGACGTATAAAGCTCGTGATCAAAATCGCTCACCCCGAAAACCATCTTAGACTGGCTGTAAAACTCGGCTATGTTATTCCTGATGTTATTGCTTATCTTAAGCTGGTATCTGGATTTCATCGCCTCTATAAGCTCTCTTCTTGTCTTATGCAGGGGCTCATTGCTTATGGCTCCGGAAAAACCTATGTCGTAAATCTCTTTCATACCCAGGCGGTGCTGGGCGTACGGGCCATAACCCTGAGGCATGTAATAAACCCTTTTAAGATTATAAGCGGCCTTGTATTCGTCCAGCTGGCCCCTATTGGTCAGGAACATTGCGTCAATGACATTTGACAGATCCTCTTTTTTAGGATGTTCAGGGTCGCAGAACCAGTAAATCACTTTTACGCCGATCGCCTTTAAATCCAGGCTGATGTCCTTTATAAAATTAAGATTGTCTTTTAATATCACAAGCAGGTAATCAGGCTTAAATGAAAGGATCGCGTCCCTCATCTTTTTAGGGTCCTGGTTCCTCATGCCCTCTAAAAGCAGATAATCCATGCCGAGTTTTTCAAAAGACCTGGGCCACTCGTCCCAGTCAAAACCAAGCTGACAGTATCTTAAAAGCATATACTGGCCTATAGCGCATATCCTCTTTGACCCGGGGCCCGGCTGTATTATTTTTCTGGCTCTTATCTCCGTGAAACTGTCTTTCGGCTCCAGACGATCAATGAAATACCCATTTTCATTGACTGCCTGGGCCAGGCTGCCTTTATCCATATACGGAACCTTAATGCTTATTTCTCCTCCTTTAAAATTATCTATAAAAGGCGCTTTATAAATGAAGCTTTTTACTGAAAAAAGTTTTTTATAGCTGGCTGACAAAGGCC
This sequence comes from Candidatus Omnitrophota bacterium, assembly GCA_030691625.1. Taxonomy (GTDB): domain Bacteria; phylum Omnitrophota; class Gorgyraeia; order Gorgyraeales; family Gorgyraeaceae; genus UBA10183. The sequence continues at coordinate 24,803 of JAUYDX010000034.1, forward strand.
TGAAATCATGCCTCGTGATTGTATCGTTCAATTTATCTGAAAAATTATCTATGCTAAGGATGCACCCGGGTATGGACACCCTTCCGAGTTCCGCGAAAATCGCGTCCAGCTCAGCCTCTGGTTTCCCTGAAACAGCGTTATGATCCAGGAGTATCCTTTTAACCGAGGCGTCTTCCAGGGGCAGATCCCTGTAAGCGTACTTAAAAACCTTTTTATTTGATATCTTCTCGTCAATATTCACATAGCTGTAACAGGCCCGTCCGGCGCAGCCGAGATTCAGGTTTAAGAAGTTAGAGTCGTCGAGACGCGCGTATTTTTGTATTTTTATCAACTTGCCCCTGTGAAATCTTTTTAAAACCGCAAGGATTTTGAACAACGCCTCATCGTCAGTAATGATCCTGTCGAATTTCTTCTTTTTTAAAATTATCCTCAAGGCGCATCTTAGCCTGAAACCTAAAGGAAGATACCTGAACCTGGATATATTGGTGTGGACATTGGCAGGGATCTTTCCTATCGCGAATTTAGAAATGATCCAGACCCAGTTGCATTTCTGGGCCATCAGATACGTCTCTTTCTGGAGCTTCCTGAAATATTCCTCGTCCTTTTTTGTAAGTATGTACAGGGCTCTTTGAGGTTTTCCAAACATCTCGTAAAACATCTCCCTGTTTTTCTCGAACATCTCCTCGTATTCCGCCACGAGGTCAAAGGACGCGTTTTCAGCGTGCCACACGTAAGAGCCCCTGGAAAAAACAGACTTATAGCCGTTATGGAATGCCCTTATGCAGTATTCAGTATCCTCAAAATTCCCAAGGCCATACCCGACCTTTAGTATGCCGATTTTATTTATGACTTCTCTTTTAATTAAATAGCAAAATCCTATGGCTGTGGCCATTTCTATATACTGGCCTTTATGCCTCTTCATTAAATTTTCCGCAAATTTATCCAGGCTCATCCACCAGGGCTTTCTGGTGCCAAGGTTGTTGCTGTTCGGATTCACTATGCCTATTTCTTTTGAGGATTCAGCCACGTTTATCATTTCTCTGAGCCAGCCTTTGCAGACAATAGTATCGTTATTGTGAAGGCATACGTAAGGCGCGTCTGAGATCTCCATACCCTGATTTGTCGCGATAGTGTAACCCTGATTTTCTTCATTTCGTATCAGAATATATCCTGGCAGGCGTTTATCATTTTTAAGTCCTTCGAGATACTCCTTGGTTTCTTTTTCACTACCGTTATCTATGATAATCAGGCGATACGGACAGTCAGTATTTTTGATAATGCTCTCCACAGCCTGCTCAGTGTAATGCTTAAGGTTCCAGACAGGAATTATAATATCGCATCTCATTTTAAAAAGTCCTTTATGTGTTTCACTATCATATCCTGCTCTTTTGGGGTCAGATCAGGATAAAGCGGCAGGGTGAGTAGCTTTTTCCACACGCTTTCCACCACAGGGCAGTCTGCCTTACAGTTTTTGTACATCCTGTAATGATGGTTCGGGATATAGTGGACGCCGGTGGAGATGCCTCTTTCCTGGAGATACGCGTTTAGGCCGTCTCTTTTTTCAGTTTTAATAGCATAGTTATGGTGGGCGCTTTTCGCGTAAGATTTTACAACCGGAGTTTCTATATCGCCTACGCCTTTTAAAAGTTCATTATACCTGAAGCTCAAGTTTCGCCTTTTATCATTCATCTTATCCAGTTTTTTGAGCTGTACCAGGCCTATTGCCGCGGGGATGTCATTAAGGTGGCATTTAAACCCTACTTCTTCCACGTCGTAATACCAGGAATATTTTTTTACATTAATATCGTCTTCTGAGATCTCCCTGTCCCACGTGCCTTTATTTATGCCGAGCCACCTGAGTTTTTTAAGCCGTTCGTATATCTTCTGGTCATTGGTAGTGATCATCCCGCCTTCGCCTGTGGCAAGATTTTTAACGGCGTGGAACGAAAAACACGCTATGTCTCCCAGTGTGCCTATTTTCCTTCCCTTATATTCTCCTCCGCACCCGTGAGCGGCGTCTTCTATCACTTTTACGCCGCGCGACTTTGCGAGTTTTGTAATAGGGTCCATATCGCACGCGTGGCCGCCATAATGGACAGTGACTATTGCCTTTGTATTTTTGGTAATATTTTTTTCTATTTCTTTAAAGCTTATATTCAGCGTATCAGGCTCCGAGTCGCAAAAAATAGGCATAGCGTTATTATAAAGAATCGCGTGGTTCGTGGAGACAAATGTCATGGGCGTGGTCAAAACATCTCCGCTCTTTATATCCATTACGAGCATTGCCAGATGAAGAGCCGCGGTGCAGGAATTAAGTGCCACTGCGTATTTCGCGCCTATATATTTCGCAAATGCCTCCTCAAATTCCTGAGTTTTAGGCCCCAGACCCACCCATCCTGAATTCATAACCTTTTTAACCGCTTCGAATTCCTCTTTCCCGTACGAAGGCTTAAATACCGGTATCATAACAACTCTCCTCCAGCCCAACAACTTGACACTTGTGACAATGTTACAAGTGTCAAGTTGTTTTGAATTGCTCCACTACGTATCTGATCTCTTGCTCTGTCAGCTCGGGATACATAGGCAAGCTCATGATTTCTTCGCAGCACTTTTCCGCAACAGGGAAATCTCTCTTTTTATAGCCAAGTTCTTTGTAACATTCCTGCAGATGTATTGGTATCGGATAATGAATAAGGGTACGCACGCCTTTATCAGCTAATTTTTCCATGAGGACTGCCCTATTTTTCACCCTGACTGTATATTGGTGATATATGTGCTTCGCGTAACTCTCTTCATAAGGAAGAATCATATCGAGCTTTGCCTCTTTAAATAGTTTCGTATATAAATCCGCGTTTTTTCTGCGCTTTTCATTCCATTCGTTTAGATGTTTAAGTTTCACGCGGAGTATGGCTGCCTGCAATGTATCAAGCCTGGAATTATACCCTTTTATTATGTGCTCGTATCTGCCTTTCCTGCCATAATCATGAAGAAGCGACATCCTGTCTTTTATTTCTTCTGAACTCGTGATCACCATTCCGCCATCCCCGAATGCGCCTAAATTCTTGGTTGGATAAAACGAGAAACACGCCGCGTCACCGAAACTTCCTACCTTTTTATTTTTATAAAGCGCTCCGTGCGCCTGGGCGCAGTCCTCAATAACCTTAAGCTTATGTTTTTTCGCGATCTGCATAATAGGGTCCATATCAGCCGGATGGCCATAGAGATGGACTAATAGAATCGCCCTGGTCTTTTTGGTAATGGCCTTTTCCAGTTTCGTGACATCAATACAATAGGTCTTTTCTTCTGTATCCACGAAAACCGGCCTTGCGCCAGCCATGGAGATCCCAAGGCTTGTGGCTATGTAAGTATACGACGGGGTTATCACCTCATCGCCTTGTCCTATGCCGCAGGCAAGGCACGCTAAAAACAAGGCGTCTGTGCCTGAATTTACGCCTATGCCGTATTTAACCCCGCAGTATTCCGCGAATTCCTTTTCAAAGAGCCCCACGTCCTCTCCCAGGATAAACCCGCCTGAAAGCATCACATTTTCAATCGGGCCTTTCAGCTCATCCTTTATCTCTTCGTATTGTCTTTTAAGCGTAAAAATATCGACTTTCATGGTTTCTCCTGTTTTACTTCTCGACTCTACTCCCGTAACCGGCTCTCGTGATCGCTCGAAAAATATTAGTGTTCGAGCGAGCGAAGCGAGTCGAGAACCTTATCTACTGAAATATCTTCCAGGCATTTTTTATTCGCGCATTCAGGCAGTTTAAATTTCCTATAGCACGGCCTGCATTCCGCATCCGAAGTTATCACTATGTTCTTTTCGCTTTTCGGATACGGGCCATATACTTTTTCGTCAACAGGGCCAAATATGGATATGGTATTTACTCCCTGACTTACCGCGATATGAAGCGGCCCGCCTTCGCTAGTGATCACAAGCTTGCACCTTTTACATAGTTCCGCCATTTCCCTTATCTTAGTAGCCGGGGCTGTGAGCGGCTTTTTCTTCATTAGAGATGCTATTTCCCTGGCTAAATTTTCTTCGCCAGGGCCCCAGATTAAAACCACTTTCGCGTTGATCTTATCAGCTAATTCTGTAAATTTTTTAGCGCCCCACCTGCGCCTATCCTGATTCTTCTGGCCAAAGCTCATGCCGCCGCCAGGGGCAATGCCTACCAGGACATCGCTATCTTTAACGCCTGACTGCCTTAGAAAATTGTCTATATAGGCCTTGTCTTCGCTAGTGGTTACTAAAACTGTTTTAACCGCCCCAACCTCGTAGGTTGCCTCCGGCAACCTACGAGGTTTATCAAGAAGGTCTAAGTAATATTCGGCTACGGGCTTATTATTAAACCCGTCAAATGGAATTTTATGATTTAGAAATCTTCCGCGGCCTTTGTAATTAAACCCTCTTCTATCTTTTATGCCGATCCACCAGCATAAAAACGCGTATTCCTTGCCGAGCGATAGGTCAAAAACCGTATCGAATTTCCTCTTCCTTATCTGGCTCCAGAAAGCGAAAAACTTCTTAGCGCCAGAGATCTTTGATCTCTTCCATTCATTTCTGTACTCATCGCGCTCAAATACAAAGACCTCGCTAATGTCAGGATTTGTAACCAGGATATCTTTTACCTTTAGGTTACATATATATGCTATATAACTATTAGGATTGGCCTTTCTCAGCTCCCTTACCAGGACAGTTGAAAACAGCGCATCCCCTATGCCGAAAGGGTTTATAATCAGGATATTCTTTGTCATTATCTTGGTGCCTGGCACCATTTAAAAAGGTGCAAGGCACCAAGATAATATATCATAAATTCCAAAAATATGGTATAATATTTTCACTATGGAAAAGTGGTTTAAGTCTATAAATAACCTGGTTGAAGAGCTATATAGCAATAGTTTTAAAAATACAGGCGCTACAGCTATTGAAAAGACCATTATAGACCTGCTGGCGGCAAACTTCACGCTGTGGGGATACGAGGACGAGGCAAGGCGTAAAGACGTGCCTGATAAACAAATAGCGGACATTAAGAGAAAGATCGACAAAGAAAACCAGAGAAGAAATGATATCATAGATACCCTGGACGCTCTTATCAGGGAAGATGTGGAGAAAAAACTGGGAGCAATAGACCAGGCCCTGCCTATGAACTCTGAGAACCCAGGAAGCCTGTACGACCGCCTGACAATACTGGCCCTCAGAAGCTATAACCTGAAAAAAGAAATAAACCGCAAAGACGCTGGTATAGCGCACATAGAAAGATGCTCTAAAATGCTCGAGCAGGTTGAAGAGCGCTCGAAAGACCTGCTCAAATGCCTTAAAGAATTAATGGAAGATATATATTCCGGAAGGAAAAAAATTAAATCCTACAAGCAGCACAAGATGTATAACGACCCTGCGTTAAATCCAGCCTTACGTAAATAATCGAACCACCACAACCTCGTAGGTTGCGGCTTGCCGCAACCTACGAGGTTTTTTAATATTGGGTAAAAATTTTAAGAAACTTTCTTGCGGTGTTCTCCCATGTAAATTCTTTAGCCCTTTCAAGGCCTTTTGCGATCAATCCCTGCCTGAGCGTATCGCTATTTATGATCTTTAATATAGCCTCGCCTATTTCCCTGTAATTCTCCGGGTCGATCACTAGCGCCGCGCCCCCTGCTATCTCGCCGCAGGACGAAGTCCTGGACGTGACAACCGGCGCCCCATAGCCAAATGCCTCCACTATCGGGAATCCAAAACCTTCGTAAAAAGACGGGTAGACAAAGACCGAGGCGTTTTTATAAAGCGCGGCGAGTTCTTCGTCAGGCGCGTATCCTTTAAATATTATATCGCCCTTAAAATCAGATCTTTCATACTCCTTAAAGATATCCTCGTACATCCAGCCTTTCATGCCTGCGATGTATAATTGTAGCGGGCGGTCACTGACCGCCCCTACAAGATTTTTTTTGACGTAATTAAATGCCTTTATAAGGCCCTGGATATTTTTGCGGGGCTCCAGCGTACCTACAAAGAGTATATACTCTTCAACCTCGTAGGATGCCTTCGGCAACCTACGAGGTTGAAGCGGCGAAAGAAGTGGATTCACCCCAGGATAGATGACATGAATCTTCGACTCAGGCGCAGAGTAAAACTTCATCAAATCAGACTTTGTATTAAACGAATCAGCTATTAATAGATCTGCCTCGCCTAAAACTCTCTTAATGAGCACATCTATCTCTTTTATTGTTTTTTCGCTGTGGCCGGCCGGATACGCCTTTATGATTACATCGTGGACTGTAACAATTAATTTTTTGGCTTTTTTTGGCTTTTCCAGGTCATAGCTTGAGGTATGGAATGCGTCTATTTCAGGTAAATTTCTTACATGCCTATAGTTTTTCGCGGGGAAATCCGGCAGGCGCCTTTTGAAATCAAAAAGCCTTTTTCTATTGTAAAAATAATAACTATTATCCCGGTCTATCTCCAAGAGCGATTTTACAAGATTAATAGTGTATCTGCCTATGCCGGTGTTTGTTTTTTTAAGGGTTGAACGGATGTCTATGCCTATTCGCATAGTATAGTATCGAGGACGCAGTGGCAGATGGCGCCGTGGATAATTTCCACAAAACCATATGAATCAGACGGGACAAAAAAATTCAGGCTTCCCATTTTTCTCAAAAGATTATCCTTAGTGAAACCTGACATTGTTATAACCTGGATCTTCTTTGCCAGGGCCGCTTTTACGCCTTTAATTATATTTTCAGATTTGCCGGAACTGGATATGGCTACCAGGACATCTCCCTCTTCCCCGAAAAATTCTATGGGCTTTTCAAAAACGTATTCATATCCGTAGTCATTGGCGAGGCAGGTCAGCTGGGCAGGATCATTGAAGCTGACTGCCTTCATCCGGCCGTTTTTCCAGAAGTCTATCGCCATGTGGCTCGCGATGCTCGCGCTGCCGCCGTTTCCTATAAATATAATCTTCTTCCCGCTTTTACTCGCCTTTTTCACCGCGGATATAGACAGGTTAAAGGCGGTTTTAATATCGATATTTTTCCCGTCCTGGCCTTGCGCCTGTATCCCGTCACAAAGCTTGCTTAAATCCTCGAAATATTTGAACACGCGTAACCTCCTCAACCTCGTAGGTTGCGGCAAGCCGCAACCTACGAGGTTATATATTATTATTTTAACAAGGTAGTTATAAATTTATAAAGCGGCGCGGGTTCCACTGAGGAACGGTTGCCCACTATTAAAACCTTTAACGCGCCAACGGCATTGCCGATAAACCCTATGGCGTCCATAGGATAACCTCTGGCAGCGCACGGGGCTGTGATGGATAAAAACGCGTCTCCCGCGCCCATCCTGTCTATGATCTCTTTTGAAAAAACAGGGGTGGCTGAAAAACCCTCTTTGGGGCTGTAACCTATTGAGCCTTTATGGCCCAGGGTAACTATGACCTTTTTATACTTCACGCTTTTCGCTATTTTAGTTATCAGGCCTTCCACATTATCAAATTTAGCGCGCATCGCGAGGCGCAATTCAGGCTCGTCAATGCACATATAATCCGCTCGGGGGTATTTGGTTATCAGGTTAAAGCCGGCATTCGCGCTATTGGTCTGGGCGTTTACAACGAGGAAACCCGCCTTATCAGCCAGAAATTCCACTGTGTTTTTCTCAATAAAACCATGCCCGAAATCCCCGACCAGCACCATGTCATATTTTTTTATCATGCCTTTCAAATACAGGTGCAGGCTCTTTTCCAATTTCTCAGGCAATGGCCTGTCATTCAAAAAGCAGACCTCGAAAAGTTTGGATAAAAACGCGTGCTCTATGAACCTGCGCTTTACAGTGGTCGGCGCGTCATCGCGGAAGATAAACTTTGTCTTTACATTAGGCTTGAGATGTTTTTTTATAAAACCCTCGTAGCTATTCTGGCTGCCGAGGCATGTCACGAGATGCACCTCTTTACAGAAACCGGCTATGTGGTTGGCGGCCGCGAGCACGCCTCCGGCAAACGTCTCTTCGCGCAGATATCTCGTGGGTATTATATTTTCCTTGGAGGATTTGCCCATCGCGCTGCAATAATGGTATTCATCTATAATAGTGTCGCCTATAACCAGAACCTTCATCTTAGAAAGATCTTTCAGGTATTTAATAATCTGATCGGCTGTGTATTTCTCCCTGAAATCCTTCAAATACCCCTCTGTCTCTTCGGGGTAGACGCTAAAATGCATATTGAGGAGTTTTGTGGAGCTAAACGTGATGTCGTCAGTAAAATGTATCCTGCCGCCTATTGAGCGAACCGCGTCTTCCTCGTTTTTTATCTCGCCTGTCAGGTCCTTGTCAGGGTCGCTGTAATCGCTGCCTTTGACATATATATCAGGCCTTAATTTTTTTATGGTGTTGGTGGCTGTAGGCCATTCATTTATGGCGACAAAATCCACGCTCTCCAGCGCGGCAATGGATTCAGCCCTGAGGCGCTGGTTAAAAACAGGCCTGCCAGGGCCTTTATTGACGAATTTATCCTTAGTCAATGTTACGATCAATATATCGCCTTCTTTTCTGGCAGCCTCGAAATGCCTGATGTGGCCGGGATGCAAAAGGTCGAATACGCCATGGCACTGCACTATTTTCTTGCCCCTCTTTTTCAGGTCCTGAATTATTACAGCTAATTCATCCAATGTTTTAATTTTATTCATTTATCTTGCTCCTATTTTATCTTCTCGACTCCGCTCCCGTGATAAGCTCTCATGACCGCTCGAAGAATATCCCTCGACAAGCTCGGGACATGTTAGTGTTCGAGCGGACTTATTGGCTATACACGCAAGCCCAGTCGAGAACTACTTCGATAAATATTTGAACCATTCTTTTGTGGCGTCTTTGATTTTTTCAGGCGTCCACACAGGCGCCTCACGCCAGTAATCTATATTCTCCAGCAAAATCTTCACGCCTTTTTCCAGGCCCACCTCAGGTTTCCATCCCAAAAGCCTTTTAATCTTTGATATATCCGCGAATGTGGAATCAGGTTCCCCCGGCCTTTTAGGTATATAGACTTTTTCGCCGCCTAAAAGTTCCACCAATTTATTCACGCTATAGGTATTGCCGCTTCCCACGTTGAAAATCTCCCCGGTCAAATCAGATTCAGCGGCAGCTAAAAAAGCGCTTGCCACGTCAGTGACAAATGTAAAGTCCCTGGTCTGGTTGCCGTCGCCCACCACTGTAAAAGGCTTTCCAGCTAATTTCTGCGCCAGGAATACTCCGAATACAGCGCCGTACGTGCCTGATGTCCTTGATCGCGGGCCATAGACATTGAAAAGCCTTAGCGATACAACAGGCAGTTTATAAATCTTTGCCCAGTTCATCGCGTAACATTCTCCCAGATATTTTGTAAGCGCGTAAGGATATTCCGGCTTAATATCTGCGGATTCAGGCGTAGGCACAGTATCAGGCAAACCGTAACAGGACGAGGACGCGGTATAAATAAACCTTTTAACCCCTGCGAGTTTCGCAGCCTCAAGCGCGCTGAATGTCCCGTCCACATTTGAACGATGATATTCAGCCGGATTTGTAATTGACGGCACTATATCCGCCAGAGCTGCCAGGTGAAACACCCAGTCAATGCCTTTAAAATATTCCTTTATGGCGTTAAAGTCGCTTACATCAGCCTCTTTTACTGAAAGATTTTTGTTGCCTTTTAAATGGCCGAGGTTCTGGGGCCTGCCTGTGGAAAAATTATCCAGGACAATAACCTTGTGGCCAGCCTCAAGAAGCTTATCTACAATATGACTTCCTATAAACCCTGCCCCGCCGGTAACTAATGTATTAAGCTTTGCCATATTGTTTTAACCACCCCAACCTCGTAGGTTGCCAAAGGCAACCTACGAGGTTTTTCTGCGCCAAACAACTTGACACTACAAACATTGTCACAAGTGTAAAGTTGTTTGGGGGACGGCGCTATAATTCGCCGGATAAGATGTCCGAGATCTTTTTGTACTTTACGTCAAGGCTGTTGCAGACAGCTATGATATCCTCTATCACGTGCTTTGACGCCTTTGGCATCGCGATTATGACCTCGTTGATCTCTTTGGTCTTAACCAGCCTCTCTATGTCGCCTCGCGCGCCCATAACAGGCACCCCGTGTATGCGCTTGCCGAGCTTTTCCTCGTCGTCATCCAGAAACCCTATAGGCTCATAATGCAGGACCTTGTTATTTCTTATCTCGCGCAGGGTAAACTCCCCCGCGTCTCCGGCCCCGTATATGAGCACCTTTTTGCCTGAAAGGCTTGCCTGGTCGAATATCTCTTTATACACCCTCTCAAGCACCCTGGACCCTGAAACAATAATAAATAATAAAAGCCAGTCAATGATAAAAACTGTCCTTGAAAAACCCTGGAACCGCCATATGAAAAGTATTATTGCCACTGAGGCGATTGAGGCCACGCTGACTGCCTTGAAGATATTGACAAGGTCCATCACGCTCACGTACCTCCACATGCCTCTGTAAATCCCGAACCTGAAGAACACAATGTATTTCACGATTAATATGATCGGCAGGGATTTTATTATCACATTCTGGCTGTCAATGGATAAAATCCCCTCGTATCTTAAAAGATTCGCAGATATATACGCCAGGCATATCAGGACAAAATCCACGCCTACCTCTAAGATCCTTCTTTTATGCAGATACACGTTATTCAGCACCACATTCCCGTTTTTCTTTTTAAGGCCGTTCAGGTCCTTTTCAGCATAGACCCTGACCTTGCCTAAAAATACGCCGAAATAAAGAAGCGTGATGGCTGCCAGTATTATGAGTATGGCTGTCACCATCGGCTTTACGAACATTGAGAGTATGCTGATGCCGCCGAAAAGGCCGCTTACCAGATAAAGCGCCAGAACAGCTTTTTTTTCAGAAAGGCCCAGTACCACCATCCTGTGAGAGATATGGTCTTTGCCGCCCTGAAAAATCTTCCTGGAATTAGCGCCTCTCATAAGGGCCACGAACACAGTGTCAAATATAGGCACTGCCAGGACCAGTATGGGTATAAAAAGCACCATTACTAGATGCGTAGGCTCTTTCCATGTGCCCTGCAGTGTTATAGCGCCAAGCATAAAACCTATAAACATGCTTCCGGAGTCTCCCATAAAAATCTGGGCCGGGTTAAAATTATATTTTAGAAATCCAAGGAGGCTTCCAGCCAGGATCAATGCAGGCAGGCACACCTCGTAATTCCCGTTTAAAAATGAGAACGCGAATAGCGCCAGGCCCACTATGGCGCCTATGCCGCATGACAGGCCGTCCATATTGTCCAAGAGGTTAAAAGAGTTTACTATCGCCACTATCCAGAATATGGTTAAAGGCATGCTTATAAGCGGATAAGGTATCGCGTTTATCCTGACCCCGAAATTCAATAAAAGCGCTGCCACCACTATCTGACCGAGAAGTTTAGTGTACGGCTTTATGTGGATTATGTCATCGAATATGCCCACCCCGAATATGAAACACCCCGCTAGCAGGATGCCGAGGTTCGTCATGCTGAATTTGACAAATATGGCGTAGGGAATGATGAAACTTATGAAGATCGCTATACCGCCGAAAAGGGCTGTGGGATTTTTATTCCACCTGTCCTCGCGCGGTATCGCTATGTAGCCGTTCATTACAGCTATCCTTTTTACGATAGGCGTGATAAGCATGGACAAGCTGAAAGATAATAAGAATGGGATAAGGTAGGACTTAAGCATAATTACTTTCTGTAATACTCTACCACGCTTTTTATGATGCCGTCTAAATCTATGGTGGGTTTAAAGCCGGTAAAATTTTTTACCTTTGTGGTGTCAGGCACGCGGCGCTGCATGTCCTCAAAACCCTCTTCGTATGCCTTTTCGTAAGGGATATAGACTATCTTGGACTTGCTCTTTGTAAAACTGATCACTTTCTTGGCCAGGTCTTCTATGGTGATTTCCTCCTGACTGCCGATATTGAAGACATTGCCCACAGCGTCTTTATTGGCCATTAATTTGATCAAAGTCCCCACCACGTCCTTTACATGCAAAAAGCACCTGGACTGCTTGCCTGTGCCATATACGGTAATATCCTCATTTTTAATGGCTTGGTTCACAAATCTGGGTATAACCATGCCGTAAGCGCCTGTCTGGCGGGGGCCGACTGTATTAAAGAGCCGGACTATAATGGTCGGCACCTTTTTTTCTTTCCAGTATATATAAGCCAGCATCTCGTCCACTGCCTTGGCAGTGGAATATCCCCATCTCACTTTTAGAGGCGAGCCAAGGATCCTGTCGTCGTCTTCTTTCAGCGGGCCGTTCTTATTTTTGCCATATATCTCGGATGTAGATGTGATAAGGATCTTTTTGCGGTAACGGTGCGCCATATCAAGCACGATCTCGCTTCCCTTGATATTGGTAACCAGGGATTCCAGCGGCTTTTTCACCACGAGCTCCACGCCCACCGCTGCTGCCAGGTGAAAAATCACGTCGCATCTTTCCACCAGTTTATCCACCAGCATCTCGTTCAGGATAGTGCCTTCAATAAACTGAAATGATTTATTTTTTTCCAGATGGGCAATATTCTCAAACCTGCCTGTGGAAAGATCATCCAGGACAGTTACCTCGTTCCCAGCCGCCAACAATTCATCGCTTAAATGCGACCCTATAAACCCTGCCCCGCCCGTAATGAGTACCTTCATAATTCCAATCTCCTTATCCTTGTTTCGTGATCATCCACCCTGTGGCTGGTATCAAACAAACCAGTCTTCATGGCGCTAAATTCCAGGTCAAGCCTGTCAAATCTCAAATCAACTTTATCAAACCTTCTGTCAATTTCTTCAAACCTACCATCATGTTCCTCAAGCTTTCTGACTATACTTCCATACTGCTCAGCCACTATCCTGATTTCTGAACGTAAACCCTCCACCAAGACACCCACGTGTCTTCCTAGCTCTTCAAAGCTATCTTTCAATTCCGCTATTTCGCCTTTTTCTTTTCTGTTCATCGCCATAATTAGCCTCCTTTCTGTCATATATGACACATCCAGAGGCTAAATTCTTTCAATTTTTCTTATTTTTTTGCAGGATATTATTATACAACCTTTCTGTCTCCTTTATCAACCTTTCTTTTGTAAATCGGCATTTTACGGCATTTCTGGCACTTTGGCCAAATTCCCTTCTTTTCACAGGATCTTTTATTAAATCCGTTAGTTTCCTGGTAAATCCTTCTATATCGCCTGATTCTACGAGATATCCCGTCTTTCCATCCTGCACAATATCAGGCACGCCGCCTACATTCGTAGCCACCACAGGCCTGGCTGCTGCCATTGCCTCTATAATAGACACAGGCGTGCCCTCATTCAGGGACGTCAGTGCCACAATATCCAGGCCCTCATAGATCGCCTTTAGATCCTTTACCCAACCTCTGAACTCCACTAAATCTGTTAGACCTAATTCTCCCGCATATCTTTCTAATTCCTCCCTCATCTCCCCATCCCCGACTATCACAATGCGGATACTGTTCGAGCGGACATGTTGTTTTAGATTGCGGACACAGTCGAGAACCATTTTATGATTCTTTATCGGGACAAGTCTTCCAATAATTCCAATATTAATAATCTCAGAATTCTGCCTGGGCAGTAACTTAAAAAGCTCATCCAGCTCAAACCCAAGCTCTATCACTTCTATTTTTCTTTCAGGCGCTATCCTGTATGTTCCCACCAGTTCTTTTTTAAGGCTCGCGCTCACAGTAATGATCTTATCCGTAAAAAGCGCCAGAAACCTCTCTACCCATATAAAAAACAGCGTCTTAAATTTCCCAAAATACCCGCTAAACACATGGCCGTGAAAGGTGTGCACCAAAATAACCTTCCCAACCTCGTAGGTTGCCGAAGGCAACCTACGAGGTTTATTAAACAGGTTATACAAAATACCTGCTAATCTCCCCAATGCCCCTGCCTTAGCCGTATGCGTATGGATAATATCCGGTTTTTCCCTGCAAATAATTTTATATATCTTCCAGAACGCGGTCCAGTCATCCTTCCACGAAAGCTCCCTCGCCAGTTCAGGCACTATTACAGGCACTATGCCTTTTTCCCTGGCAATGTAAGCCATGTCTCCTTCGGCCTTTCCCACTTCCCCGCACACCAGCACAGTTTCAGGCAGCCCTTCGCTCAATAGCACCGCATTCCTCGCCGGCCCACCGATATTCAATCTAACAATAATCCTTAAAATTTTCATTTTCTTATCGTCCAGAAATCTGCGGAAAGGGTTTCGAGGTATTTGTACGGCATGGTGAAGTAGCCGTCCTTACCCCATTCGCTCCCCCAGGAATTACGCACAAGGAACCTCTCATCCTTCTGGTTGTACCCCACTGCCAGGACAGCGTGGCCGCCGAGAGGCTTTTCCTTTTTCCCGGGCATATTTACTTTGCCTGTCCTTGCCACTCTCTGCGTTTGAAAACTTTCATACACCATAAAGCCAAAGACAAAAGGAAACCCGTCTGCCAGGCAGGTAAGCATCTCGCTTAAATTGCTTATGCGGTGATAGGATTCTATGCAATGTTTTTTAGCTTCTCTGTAGCATTTTTCAGGAGGCTTTCTGGTAAATCTCTCTATTAAATACGGCCACGTCTCTTCCCAGCACGCGCCTTCTTTCCTCAATGTCTTTATCCCATTCCTGAGCGACGCGCCTGAATCATAATCCACTGTGCCGTGCAAGACCCTCTCATTGTAATAAATGAAAAGCCTGCTTACATCCGTATAATCCGACTCCGTGAGTCGCCGGAGGCGACTCACGGAGTCGGATTGGTCAATACCTCTTTTGTCCAAAAACTCCAGATTCCCAGCCAGTGCATTTGCGGTACAGCTCCCAAGCGCCTCCTGATTTTCCACTTCCGAGCAAAATTCCCTAAGGTCCACTTCTTTAGGAAGCCTCACCACGGGCCTTATCGCGCCGTAAAGATAATCCCTCTGGTCAGGCAGATCCGGCACCCAGCCAAAACCTCTCCTAACCTTCATTTTGCCTCCTCAACCTTAAACAACTTGACACTTCAAACATTGTTACAAGTGTAAAGTTGTTTAGTCGATGAACTCGTTATGCCAGAGCTCCAGGAATAACAGGCTCCAGATCCTGGCGCCGTTATTGATCCTGGCGGCTGCGTGGTCATCGAGAACCTTTTTTATCGCCTCTTTCTTGAAATAGCCTCTACTCACAGCCTTATCGCTCAAAAGAATCCCATATGAATAATCTTTAAGCTCTTTTCTGAACCACGCGTCAAGGGGCACGCCGAATCCCATTTTGCCGCGGGAGAGTATTTCTTTAGGCAATGCCTTTGAAAGCGCTTTTTTAATAATATATTTTAATTTTGTGCCTTTTATTTTCATTGCGCTTGGCATGGCGGCGCAGAATTCCATCATTTTATGGTCGAGAAACGGCGAGCGGCCTTCTAAGGAATTAGCCATTGTGGCAATGTCCATTTTCACAAGCAGGTCGTCGAGGAGATTTGTCTTTATATCAGTAGACATTACCATGTCCACGATATCTTTAGAGCCGCATTCATTGAATGCCTTGTCTAAATAGGCAAATGAGCTCCTACCAGCCATTTCTTTATTAAATCCGTCGCTAAATAAATTTTCCTTTTCAGAATCCCTGAATATCGTTACCCAGTTATAATGCCTTTCCCTGTACGGCTTCTGGGACATTACTAAAAATCTCCTGAGCCTGGTTTTAAAATCCTTGAATTCCAGAGATTCCGGGATTTTTCCTATAATGAGTTTTATTATTTTTTCCTTAAAAGGAAACGGCGTATTTTTTATGAGTTCAGCGTATCTCGCAGCCATAAACCTTTCGTATCCGCCGAAACACTCGTCTCCGCCGTCGCCATTTAAGGCCACAGTCACTTCTTCGCGGGTCATCTTTGCCACGTAGTAACTCGGAAGAGCTGAAGAATCAGCGTATGGCTCGTTATAATGCCATACGAGTTTCGGGAGGAGCTCTATCGCGTTAGGCTTTACTATATATTCGCGGTGTTCTGTCTTAAACCGTTCAGCAATGATCCTCGCGTATTTAAGCTCACTATATTTCTCCTCGTCAAAACCTATTGAGAAGGTCTTCACAGGCTTGGAGCTGAGCCTCGCCATCATATACACGACAGCGCTTGAATCTATGCCTCCGCTTAAAAACGCTCCGAGCGGCACATCGCTTATGAGGCGGATTTTCGTACACTCTTCCAGTAAATCCAGCGATCTCTGGCAGTATTCGTTTTCCGATAATTTCAGTTTTCTGGAAAAATCCAGGGCCCAGTATTTCTCGAGCCTGATATTGCCCTTTTCATAAATCATAAAATGCGCCGGCGGGAGTTTCATAATACCCTTAAACATCGTCTCAGGGGTAGGTGTATAGCCATAGCTAAGGTAATCTGTAATGGCAGGCCTATTAACTTCAGCGTTCACTTCTGGATCCTGTAAAATCGCCTTGATCTCTGAGGCAAATATCAGAATTTGATTTTTATAGGTATAATAGAGGGGTTTTTTGCCAATCCTGTCCCTCGCGATAAATAGCATCTCTCTGCGGCTGTCCCAGATAGCAAAGCTAAACGGACCTCTTAAATACTTAAGGCACTCCACGCCTTTTTCCTCATAGAGATGTAAAATCACCTCTGTATCAGTGTGCGACTTAAAAACATGGCCTTTTTTTACAAGCCCGTCTTTTAATTCTATAAAATTATAAATCTCGCCATTTAAAACTATCCAAAGCGAACCGTCTTCATTACTCATCGGCTGGTGCCCGGCAGGCGATAGATCAATAACAGCGAGCCTTCTGTGTCCAAAACCTATGCTAATACCGTTCGAGCGGTCCCGAGAGCCAGTCACGAGAGCAGAGTCGAGAACCCACACCCCCTCATCATCCGGCCCCCTGTGCGTAAGCACTCCGCACATCTTCCTAATGAGTGCCTCGTTCACATTCCCATTCAAACTAATCTTCCCGCATATCCCGCACATATTAAATATTATTCTCCCCAATTTGCCTGTTAAGCCGTATAGCTATAGCGCTAAAACCGAATAGCAACCAAAGAAAACGAAAATTCATTATATCTATGTCTAGTGCCTGGATAAAGAATCCTACGATTGCCGCGTAAAAAGCAACCTGAGCATAAAAGATAAAATCGTCACTATATTTCTTAACGCTTCTCCTTACCGTCACTAGTATCGTACCCCAGAGCAGCATAAGCGCGCAAAACCCCAGAATGCCATTCTCCGCAAGGCTTCCAAAAAACATTGAATGCGGATCGTACAATAAATATCCCTTAGGGACCATACCGTCCTCTTCATATATTTTAATCTGCTCTGTAAAAGCGCCATTACCAACGCCCAATAGAGGATGCTGAAAGAACATTTTAAGCGCGCATTTTTTTAATAAAAGATAGTAGCTATAATTATACAGCGCAACGCACTCTGTCTGTTTAATGCCTATATCCGGCCTGTAATAAAACGGCTCATGCATTCCCTCGGGAAGTTTAAATAACGTGACTGTTTTAGAATGACCGCCGATAAAGTTTACATAAGAAAATACAATTGTGATAACCCATACAATAAGGATAAAAACTACCCCGCTGATTTTTAAAATTTTTGTTATGCTATTTTTTTTGAACACAAAACCTTTATATGTCCTGAAAATCACAATATACACAGCGCTCAATATACCCACGAGGCTTCTGGAATAAGTAAAAAATACATTTACAAAAAATAATACCAACGCGGCAAAAAGCAGGAATTTAATTTTTCTATTTTTCTCATAGAAAGCCATTGATAACGTCAACGGAATAGAAATAAGCAGATAGCTTGAGAAAAACTTCTCATTTTGAAAAAAAGTCGCGCGCACGCGGTATAAATTGTTTATGTATGGGTGCTTTGCAAAAAACGCGACAAAAGGATTATTCATTTGAAAACCATACGCAAGAATGATACCCGAGAGGCCGATCACGCTGATTATTATACTAATAGCTATCCAGCACCATACCGCATACATAAGCATTTCTTTTGTGTCCACAATATTTATCCACAAAAGAAATAAAAGCGCCAAATAAATTATTCCAACAAACTCAACTACTGTCGTTTTTAAACTTATTGTTATAAATATGCTGAGCGCCGCCAATGATACATATATTCCAATAGGCCTTATAAAAGGCGGCCAGTATACCTGTTTTTTATTTGCTATGAATAGCGCTGCCACGGGTATGGAAACCATGAGAAATACCAAATCGGCAATCTGCGCCTTCTGTGTAAATATTCCATTAGTAAACATGACGGTTACAGAAGCCAGAATAAAGA
Source organism: Candidatus Omnitrophota bacterium (assembly GCA_030691625.1). Lineage (GTDB taxonomy): Bacteria > Omnitrophota > Gorgyraeia > Gorgyraeales > Gorgyraeaceae > UBA10183. Next base: position 43,114 of record JAUYDX010000034.1, read on the forward strand.
AAATAGCAATTTTTATAAACTTCCTATCTTTTCCTTTGGTCATTTGGCCTTTCTACGTTATATCTTCGCAATAAAATATATCATTATCTATAATAACACAAGCGGCTGTTTTATTTTTCATCAATTTTTGCAGACTAAAGATATATGGGAAAAAAAATAAATGAAGGTCAAATGTATATTTATATTCTCTTTGCCGCGGGACCACAACAATCAACCTTTTCCTCGCCACTCTTCTGAGTTCAGATATAGTTTCCTCAGGATTCAGCAAATGTTCGATTGTATGGGCGCATATAACCGTATCGAAAGATTTGTCAAGGAAAGGCAATTTTTTTTCAATATTATCTTTAATAAACAGCGGGTTACGGGATTCTAAAAGTCCGCATTGTAAATTAATATCAATACCTGTAACTTTTATGTTATTTTCAGCGATTTTCTTCGCTAAATACCCCTTACCGCACCCCACATCCAAAACTGTATCGCCTTTAATATAGCCCAGTATCTTATCGATAGATTTGGCGTTTAAATCTGTATCTCTTTTAATATGCTTATCATATAAAACATGATAATATTCCTCTCGCTCGTTTCCAGTTAAAAATGGGGCCTTTTCTTTGAATTCCATAAAATATTTCATTTTTTTGCCAAATAAAATCCGAAACCAGACCCCCATAAATATTTTATTATCCCTTAAAATAGGGGGAAGGAAATTATCCAAAAACCAGTTAATCTTATTCGTTAAATCTCTATTAAGTTTCATTATCTCTTGGAGGATTGCTGAGCTCTATGTCATAATATCGCAGTATATACATGCGATAAAAGATAGCTAATGTATCCAAAAAAGTTTTATACAGACATCTGAATCCAATGCGAATCCATTTCCTTTTATAATCCAATATTATAGGCTCCTCTATTATCTTGTATCCAAAATGATGCGAAAGGACTAAAATCTCTAAATCATAAGCATATTCTTTTACTAATATCCTTGGAAAAACTCTTTCGAGAACCTCTCTCTTGAAAAGCTTAAGCCCTGTCTGTGTATCCCGCACAGGAAGGCCAAACATAATCTTTACAGCAAAATAATATATAGAACTTAAAAATCTTCTATAAAGAGGGTATTTTAACTTTGAGTCAGGGTGATGTTTAGATCCTATCACCACATCAGCATTATCTTTTTTAATAGCGTCAAAAAAAGCGCCAAGCTGCCTCGGATGCAGTTCCAAATCCACATCCAAGAAAACTACCAGATCTCCGGTTGTATCGGCAAAACCCCTTTTCAGCGTTTCGCCTTTGCCAAGATTTATATTATTTTTTTTTACCCTTATACAAGAAAACTTCTTACTTAATTCCAACATCTTTTCATATGTAGCATCCGCGCTTCCGTCATCTATCAATACTATTTCATATTTGCAGCCAAATTTATTGAACGTCCTGATAATTTCTTCTACATTCTCTATTATACAGTTTCCCTCATTATAAGCGGGAATCAGCACTGAAATTTTTCCGATATCGGTATACATATATTTAACCTTTATTAGCCGGAAATGTATGTGTTATCCGGCAGATAGATGATTTCGAACCCTTTTTCAGTAAGCTTGCGGCGCAGTTCTTTGGATGGTTCTTTTTTGAAAATAATAGCCGCAAGAAGCCCATATTTATTAATGCCTATCCTGCAAAGAAAATCGGCGATGTTAATTAATATTTTTATTTTTTTCTGTAACGGCCCGTTCGCGGAAAGTTTCTCATACTCAACGCCAAAGATATACGCATCGTTAATTCCTTTGAAAGCTACCGTCCTATAATTCAGCCCCAACGCCACCTTCTCGATCTCCCTTTTGGAAATACTGAACATATAATTTCCGGATTCCTCAAAACCGTGGTTTTTATTGGCTGCTCTCCCAAGCAGGGTCTTTATCATGCTTTTAACATTTCTAAAAAAAACTTCAAAAAACCTGTCATTTACATAACCATCGTTTGGCTCGATTAGAAATACGCCTTTCGCTGCCACCCGCAGCATTTCATAAAGCGCGAGCATCGGCCTCGGAAAATGATGGTAAGACTCTTTGCAGAAAACGTAATCAAACTCAGATTCTGCAAATGATAATGACTCGGCGTTTTCTTTTCTGTACTTAGGGATATATCCGATATCTACTGCCTCCTTTAGCAAAACATCTGATATATCGGATGCCAAGGCATCGCAGCCTTTTTCCATTATATATTTTGCGTCGTTACCATACCTGCCGTCCCCTACAGTAAGCCACTTTGCCTTTGGTTCCGCTGTTAAGATAGGATCGAGGGCCTGATACATGCGTTGATGACGCCACGCGTCAACTGTGTCTTTATCAAGCCACGTTTTAGCGTGCCTTTCTTTCCCGCCCCCGAACCATATTCGCGAAAGTGTTCGGCATGCTGCTCGTAGCTTTTTTCCTGGGAATTTCTCGTAGAACTCATTATATCCCGCATATAATATATCACCGCCACAGGTTCGCGCAATCGCGGCAAACCCCCAAATCCTTATATTCTTTATTCAAAAGTTTCTTTCTGAATAGAACCGTCTTTTCCCCATTCCACACATCCATTATGCCTTCATGGTTTAAATCCCCCAGTATGGATTCTCCGGAAAAATCATCGCAGCAGCCCAATACCTTGCCATCCCAACCCACTACCATGCTCTGCCAATGAAACGCGCAAGGCGTATAATTAGAACCCTTGGGAGGAAAAAATTCCTGAACAGGCCCGCATGAAAAATTATTATTATTAAATTTCCCTGCCGGATTAGAATAGTATTTTACAAAAAAATTCACATCCATACCCTTAAACACATCCATATAACCCTTCTCTATTTTAAGAGGATGCGCAGCCTTTCCAAAGATCTGCAGATTCTGCATCATTACCATAGGCCTTTTAGCTTTTAACTTCTTCTTTATTTTTATAAATAGAAGTATCTTATTCAGCGCGTCTTTAAATTTCGCGGGGCTCCTTAGCTTTTCGTATAGCGATTCGTCTACTGTATCAAAACTAAAAAAGATCTCATCGAGCCCGCTTTTAATCAGCCGTTCGGATATGCCTTCATTAAGAAGAAGCGCATTTGTATGCATATTAGTGCGTATAGAATAGCCATCGACCAGCTTTATCATATCTATTATATTCTTATGCAATAACGGCTCGCCGCTTACTACAAACTGGAATAAAAAAACCTTGCCTTTGGCATCTTTCGCGATCTTTGATAAGAGTTCCATGCTCATAAAGCCTTTTTTCCTGACGCTGTCAGGGATACTCTGCCTGCAGATAAGGCATTTCAGGTTACAATAATTAGTCGGTTCTACCTGTATATTATCCGGAGGATAAGGCAATTTACAGATTCCCTTTTTATAATAGTAATTTATCTCGCGCTTTCTGATTATTTTTTTAAGGATGTTTCTATTTATATTCCTATGAATGGCTAATAATTTATTTTTATTAAAACACGCGTTAGCCCAATCTACAGTCAGGCCGGAAGCAAAAATTATAAGAAAGGGGTCTATGATAGGCATGCGGTACCGCAGGGCAGCTACATTTATTAAAACCTGAAAACTGCCTGCGATAAAAATAAATAAAATTAATAATAAACTCGAAATTTCAACTTTTTTGAGCCAAAACTGCCTGAAAAACCCAAATAACCCTAAAAACATTATTGGGAATAGGTAGGCGAAGCTTAACACGACTTCCTTTTTAGGATAAACAAATGGATTTAAATACGGGTGCCAAAAAAATAAAAAATTCTTCCACTTAAGTTCCATCCACTCTTTAGGATGGCTATAGATAAACCCAAACGCTAAACTGGAAAGCCTGGCCTGCATATCCTTATTAGGAAGATCCTTCATCCCGCTAAGGAGCACTTCGGAATAGTCCCAATACTCTTTATTGTATTTCTGATATTCCGCGGAGGTCTTAGCGTTAAACATTTTATATACAATCTCATTATTGCCGCCCCAGAACACTACGCCCTGCGCATTATTAATAAAGATAAATTCATGATACACCTTATAATTCCTGATGGTCCAGGGCAGGATTACGCAAAAAAAGGCCGCTATAAATATAACAGTATGCCGTAAAGCGATATTAAATCCATTTTTTCTTTTTAAAAATAAAAATAGGCATAAGAAAGGGAAAATAATCAGGCCTACAGGTTTAGTCAAAGTAGCTAAGGCAAGGAATATCGAGCTAAAAAATAGATCACGCCTTAAATTTGTCTTATCATACCGTATTAAAAGGCAAATCGACGCTAAAAATAAGAATAAGAAAAGCGCTTCTGTCTGCAGAGACCCTGTCCATTGAATAAAGAATGGGTTAATCGCGGCTAAAATAAAAGACACAAAAGCCACTCTTTTATTAAATAAACTCTTTGCTATTAAAAATATCAGGTAACAGGCAGCCCCGCCCAATAAAGCCTGCGCGATCTTGACTAATAAAATATTCTGAAATGATATCTTATACAGCGCGGCTAAAAAAAGCGGATAAAACGGCGGCCGGAAGAATACCTGTATTCCCTTAAGAGGATAAGAATGTTCCTCTAGTATCTGAATGGCAGCCTTATTATAATCCGCGGAATCTGGAAATTCGAAAGCATCAATAGCCAATGAACCATATATGCGGAGTAAAACAGCGGCAAAGATTAATATCCAAATATAATAGGTTTTAATTTTCAATATAGTGTCTTTAAATAACTTCATTATGCCTGCTTGTGCCTGATTAGCCTTTTAGCGCCGCAAACTGCCAGACAAAAATAAAGCGCGCATATTAACATAAAGGGATACCCAATAGCAAAATACCTGTATTCGCAATATCTGAAAACAAAAGGAAATATTGTAATAAAATATAAGCTAAGCACAGGAATTAATAATTTTTTATTAATTACATAATTTCTGAAAAATAATATTAAAATCCCTATCGAACCACCGATGACAACAAAGATATAAATCAAACTCATCAACACCTTAAACATCAACTCAATAACATTAAGCTTTGCATACGTCCTGTTAAATAAATTATATGTGCCTGAATGAAAAAGAAATTTAACAAAAAGTCTTAATGGCGCATACACATAATAGACGTACGGTTTTTCTTTTTTTATTGAATGCGTATACTCATTTACACTATTCGCAACTATCTGCGCATACTCGTCGCGTTTATCCTTTGGCAAAGATTTGTCTTTTAACAGGGCAATATATTCTTTTATTGCCAATAAATCCTTATTATCAAATTTTGATGTGTAAATATACTTTGGGAAATCGACGTTTTTTATCTGCCGCTTAAGGTCTTCCCTGTTATCTATATATTCAAACCAATTAATCTCTGCCTTTGGATCCCACCATGAAAAATCCCCTCCCCATGACTGCACAAATAAAAATAAACTCATAAACACCTTGTCATTAATCTGATCAGGATACATAAGGTGCGTTTGCATGGGTATGATTGCGCGATGCACTTTGTAATTTCTGGCTATCCAAACACTCTCAATCAAGAGAAAAGGCAGTAAAAATATAAAAACTCCTTTTGCTATCTTGTAGTAATTATACTTATGTTCCCTCTTCCATATAACTGTTAGAAGAAATATAAAAAAACCGAACAAGGGTAAGCATACAGGCCTTAGGAACACACACCACGCCAGAAAAATACCTGATAAAAATAATGCCGTGTAATTAAGCTTATTAATGGCTTTTACCAGATAAAATACTGAGAAAATCAAGCTTGATATTATAAAACTTTCTGTCAAAATAAAAATATCAAATATAGAGACGTAGGTGCTTACAAGATATGCGTAAAATGATATATAAAACCATTTTGTAGAATTGAATATCTCCTTGACTATTAAAGCTAAAATATATACTGATAAAGCAGACAGGAATAATTGCGCAAAAACCAGAAGATTTAAAGATATTTCCTTAGAGAATATAACCCTGAATAAAAAATATATAGCGCCATAACCAGGCATTCTAAAATCCGGATCATAGATACCCGCTTTAAGAAGATTTTCTATGGGGTTTATGTAGTAGCCTGTGTCCCCGGCTATCGCATAAAATAAACCCCTGCCTACAGAAGTAGCCCGTTCTGAAATAAGAAATAAAAAAAATAACCCCTTTACAATAACAGCAAAGGTTATCCAGTATCCACATCTAAGAGGGCTTTGTAAAAAAATCTTTTTAAACATACCTACCTATAAAATCCAGATATTCTTTTTACCACTTTTTCAACATCCTTTTCTTTCAACCCATAATAAAATGGCAATCTTAAAATCCGCTCGCTCTCTTTTGTTGTAAACCTGTCCTTTCCGTGAAATCTGCCAAATTTTAATCCTGCTGTTGAACTATGCAAAGGAAGAAAATGAAATGTTGTCATTATGCCATGTTTTTTAAGATACTTGATCAAGCGCGTCCTCTCTCCCAGGTCTTTAGTCTTTATATAAAACATATGGCCATTATGTTCGCAATCTTCAGGTATTGACATCAATTCTACGCATCCAATATTCTCCAGCGGCTTTAATCTCTGGTAATAGCTATTCCAGACGCTCAATCTGTCTTTATTTATTTTATCCGCCATTTCCAGCTGGCCGTAAAGATACGCCGCATTTAATTCACTGGGAAGATAGCTAGAACCTATGTCTGACCATGTATATTTATCCACCTCTCCCCTGAAGTATTTTGCGCGGTTTGTCCCTTTTTCTCTTATAATCTCGGCTCTTTCAAAAAACCTTTTACTATTTAATACTATAGCACCGCCTTCACCGCATGTAAAATTCTTGGTTTCATGAAAACTATAACATCCGATATCTCCTATCGTGCCAAGAAATCTGCCTTTATATTTTGACATAACTGCCTGAGCAGCATCCTCTATGACTAAAAGCCCATGCCTCCTGGCTATGTCCATAATCGCATCCATTTCGCAGGATATCCCGGCATAATGGACAATAACTATTGCCCTGGTCTTACCTGTTATCGCTCCTTCTATTTTCTTCTCGTCTATATTCATAGTATCAGGGCGTATATCCAAGAAGACAATCTTTGCCCCTCTTAAGACAAAGGCGCTTGCCGTAGATGGAAACGCATATGAAGGTATTATCGCCTCATCGCCTTCTTTTATTTCCGCTAAAATCGCGGACATATCCAGGGCATGCGTGCAAGACGTGGTAAGCAGGGCTTTTGGGCACTGAAGATTTTTCTCAAACCATCCCTGGCATTTTTTTGTAAACAAGCCATCTCCGGAAAGCTTCCTGTTTTTCATGGCCTGTTTTAAGTATTTTTCTTCATTACCCGCATGTGTTGGAATATTAAACGGTATCATTGCCTTTTGCCTTTTTTACCAAATAGGTTTAACTGCCGCAGAACTAATAATGAATGTTTAAAAATTGCCTTTATAACCCCTAATATCCATGTGGTATTTCTTAACAGCAAGAAAGGCATCAGTTTAAAAGAAAACAAATACCCCTCACTCTTTGCAGCAAATCTTATAAATTGTATATTTATTATGGCATAAACAGCCGCTACTATGCAAAAAAACATAAGCGCCGCAGGTGGCTTAAAAATAATGCCAAACAAGCATAAATAAAGCAGGCTGGTAAGGAACAAATGAATAAAAATCTCGGATTTGGCATATGTATTCTTTTTCCCCACTGTTCCGGGATCTGAAAGGTACAATTTCACCACGCTCTCAGCCCATAAAATCTGTTCAAAGAAATAGTGCCGCATGCTATTATCAAAATAATGGCTCACGCCATTATCCTTATTCCACATAATCCTGCACCTTTTACTTAAGGCCATGCCAAATTCCATATCTTCATTTATACGAAGAGAAGGAAAACCTCCTGTCTC
>JAUYDX010000072.1 GCA_030691625.1 Candidatus Omnitrophota bacterium
GAACTCGACACAGCCTCTGAATACACCCCCACAGTCTTTATGCCCATTTCCTTGCAAGCGCGTATAATCCTTACAGCGACATCACCGCGAAAAGCAATCAATATCATTTAAAAAATAACCACCTCAACCTCGTAGGTTGCGGTAAACCGCAACCTACGAGGTTTTTTATATCGGGTCTACCATGAAAAGCGGCTGGCCGTATTCAATAGACCTGGCGTTTTCCACAAGTATTTCAACGATCTTGCCTTTTACCTCTGATTTTATCTCGTTCATCAATTTCATTGCCTCAATAATGCATACCACCTGGCCCACTTCCACTGTCTGGCCTATCTCCACATATGGTTTGGCATCAGGGCTGGCTGCCCTGTAAAACGTGCCTACCATGGGCGCTTTTATCGCGCTGAGGTTTTTTTCCGGCTTTAGGGGTTCGCCGGGCTTTTCCTCCAGCCTGGCAGCCTGCGCTGGCCTTGACGCTGCCTGCTCGTGTATAATTGTCTCGACCTGGCCGGAACCTGATCTCCTGAGCCGTATCTTCATGCCTTCGCGCTCGATCTCAAGTTCCATCAGGTTGTTTTCATTCATAAGCGCTATCAGTTCCTTGATCTCTTTTAGATTCATATTTATCTCCTTTACGCCCTGCCTACATACTGCTTTGTCCTTGTGTCTATGCGCACCACGGTGCCTTCTGTCACGAATAACGGCACTGACACTACGAGGCCTGTTTCTGTCTTCGCAGGTTTGTTTCCGGATTTGGATGTATCGCCCCTGATCCCTGGCTCTGTTTCCACTATTTTCAGGTCTATGAATATGGGAGGTTCGAGCGTAAGAACCTGGCCCTTGTGAATAAGCGCTGTCATCTCAATGTTTTCTTTTAGATAATCTACTGCCCCGCCTACCTGATCTCTATGAAGAGGCATCTGCTCGTACGTATCGTGGTCCATGAATTCAAATATGTCGCCGGCTGTGTATAAATACTGGAACGTCCTTTTGTCTATGTCAGCTGTTTCTATCTTCTCGTTTCTGAACGTGCGTTCCAGCACAGCCCCTGTCTTTATGTTTTTCAATTTCGTGCGGACAAACGCGCTGCCTTTGCCCGGCTTTACGTTTTCATAGCCCACCACGCAATATACCGCGCCGTCCATCTCTATATTCAGCCCGGTTTTTATTTCATTGATCCCTACCAGCATGCTTTATTGCCCTTTCTGTTAAAACCTCGCATCCTTTTTTTGTAATCAGCGCGGTATCTTCTATCCTTACCCCGCCCCACCCAGGGACATAAATTCCAGGCTCAATGGTTATCACCATGCCTTGCTCCAGCCTCATTTTGCTAGTCTGGGAAATCGCAGGGATTTCGTGGGTTTCGCGGCCTATGCCATGCCCCAGGCTGTGAAGGAAAAACCTTCCCATGCCTTTGCCGGATATATGCTGGCGGGAAACAGCATCTATGTCTTTCGCATAAACGCCAGGCCTTAATATCTCAATGGCCATTCTCTGGCTGGCCAGTACTATCTCGTATATATGCGAATATTTACGGTTAATTTTACCCAAGAAAATCGTCCTTGTCAAGTCGGAATTATAGCCCTCGTACGAAGCTCCCAGGTCTATGGTAACCGCCTCATTTTTCCTTATCAATTTGTCTGTACTGGATGCGTGCGGCATTGAGGAATTCCTGCCGGAGGCCACTATTATGTCAAAACCCGCAGGGCCTATGCCTTTTTCCAGGGCATAAGCTTCTATCATTCGTTTCAGCCTGTTTTCGCTTATGCCTGGCCGCAGGCTCTTTATCGCGTAGTTCATAAGGCGCTCCCCATCGATGCACGCCTTTTTTATACAGCTGATTTCGCGCCTGTCCTTGATGGCCCTGAGATTCTCTACTGCCTGAACAACAGGAACAAGTTTTTTCCCTTTAAATAGTTGTTTTAACCTGAGATAGCTTTGGTGAGACAGGTGTTCTGATTCAAAGCCTATTTTATTTATCGCTGTCTTTTTACATTCATCAAACACCACGCCCGCTAGGTTTCTATCCTTGGGAATCCTTACAGAGCAGTTTTTAGCGCTTCTTTCATATTCCTCTTCATATCTCGCGTCTGTTGCCAGGATATTGCCTTTTCTGGAAACAAGCAGCAGGCTGTCGTCGCCTCTAGCGCCTGTAAGGTATGAGATATTCTCTTTTTTCTTAACGAGAATAGCGCCCAGCCCATTATTTTTCAAATATCTTGTCAGTTTTCTTTGTCTTTCAAGATAACTCATGCTAAATTACCACAAACAACTTTACATTGCGTCATTGTCTCAATGTAAAGTTGTTTGCTTTACATTGAGACAATGTCTCTGTGTCAAGTTGCTTGGGCGAGGTTGATGGCTGCGTCAAGGCCGTAAATGTAACTATCCATGCCGAATCCTGATATCTGGCCTTTTGCAACAGGCGCTATTAAAGAGGTGTGCCTGAAATCCTCTCTCGCGTAGATATTTGATAGATGCACCTCTACGGTAGGTATACCTACAGCCAGTATAGCATCCCTTATGGCAACGCTCGTGTGCGTGTATGCCGCTGGATTAATAAGAAGCGCGTCATATTTAGCCTTTGCCTTGCCTATCTTATCTACGATCTCGCCTTCGTGGTTTGACTGAAAAATTTCCAGAGACACCTTTTTCTTTTTCGCGATCTCCCCGAGCTTCTTATTGACCTCTTCCATTGTGATTTTTCCGTAAACCTGAGGCTCTCTTTTGCCCAGTAGATTTAAATTCGGCCCGTGTATGACCAGAATTTTTATCATTATCCCCTCCTGTGCTTCTCGACTCTGCTCGCGTGATGCGCTTCCGCGACCGCTCGAAGAATATTGTTCGAGCGGGCATTAGAACCTTCTACGAAGGCTTAGTCGAGAACTAATTTTATTATTCCGCTTCATCTATCAGCATCACGGGTATCCCGTCCCTGATAGGATATTTTTTCCCGCATTTTACGCAAGCTATTTTATTGTCTTTTAATTCCACTCCGGACTTGCACGCGGGACATGCAAGTATTTCAAGTAGTTCCCTGTCAATCATTTTTGAGTCCCTTTTTTCATTTTCAGCGGATAAGCGAGTTGAAAAATCCCTCCCACTACACTGAAAAGCATGATCAGGCCCAGCCATAAAAGCGACACTGCAAACGCCTTTTCAGGGCCTATATACCCTTTAAGAAAATATACAAAAGCGCCTTCTCTCACTCCAAGCCCGTTCAAAGACGGCAGCATGCTGACGGTCCACACTATGGGTATAATGAGGAGCAGTCTGAAAAAGGGCATTTCCCCTCCTATTGATAAGACAAACAGGTATATGTTGAATATCGAGAAGAATTGAAGAACCAGCGACAGCAATATCCCTTTTGCCAGAAGCGCCGGGCTGTTTCTGTAACGGTTCAGAGCCGTATACAGCTTTATAAGCTTTTGTTTTATTTTATTGAATAATCCTTTTTCAGAAGAATGGGTTGTTTTGTTGACTGTATTATTTTTCCTGAGAAGCAGCGCTATCATAGCCACTGTTAAAATAAAAAGGCCCGGGACAGCCAGCATGATAAATTTATTATCCATGTTTTTCCCTATAAAAAGAAGCCCGGTAAGCGCTATTAATAAAGTGGCTATGAGGCCCAGGATCCTGTCAGCGAATACCGCGGCATAAGAGGCGGCGCTGTTATTGGTTTTGCTGGACGCGTAATGCGCCTTTGCTATATCCCCTCCTATTGCCGTGGGCAGGAAATTATTGAAGAAATACCCTATAAATGTCAGATATACGGAGTACCTTAGGGATAGAAAGATTTTCTGGCCTGACATCAGCAGTTTCAGCCTGTAAGCCAGGGCTACAGAAAGCGGTATGTTGATAAGCACTGCCAAAAGGATCAATATCTTGTTTGACCCGGAGATGATGCCCATGACCTCTTTAGCGTCTTTTCTCATTATCCACGCGAGCGCCATAAGCAGGCCAAAACTTATAACAAATCTCAATATAATGGACAGCTTATTTTTCACCATATTATCATTCCTGCGTAACCTACCACAGAGCTGTAATCGCCCGAGGTGTCTCCGCTTGTCTGGTATTTTACAAGCCCTGCTTTTTTCGCGCCCAGGTTTTTACATAAGCCTATGAGCACGCAGGCAGGGCTGACCCCGCACATGGAGATATCATTATTCTTTACGACGCTGAACAGTTTTTCCTCGTCCAGCTCCAGTATCGCGTTTATAGCCAGCCTGTCTTTTTGCTCTGCAGACTCTTTTGACTCGTAATGGGTCATGTCAGTGGACGCCATGAAAAGGGCAGGCCTTCCGACTTTTTTAAAACCATTGGCTATTTCTTCGCCGAGTTTCCGATATTCTGATAATGTTGCCTGGGATATAACGATAGGCACGATTTTTATATCATTTTTCAGATACTGCAGGAATGGTAGTTCTACCTCTATTGAGTGCTCGTACATATGCGCCAATGCATCTTCTTTTAAAAGAGGGCTTTCTTTTAGAATAGATTCCGCGATCTCAGTGTCTATCTTTACCTCTCCCATAGGCGTCATCCAGCTGCCGTCAGTCATAATACTGAACCTTTCGCCTGCGCCTGTGTGGTTGGTACCAAGGATGATAACTGTTTTTTTAAGTTCCACCTTTGATATGGTGGAGCCTGCCACCCCGCCGGAATAAACATATCCCGCGTGAGGCATTACGACACCTATTGCGTCCTGCTTTTCAGAAACAGGCTCTACCAGGCCTGAGAGCATCTTTCTCAGGCTCGCCTCTGTCTGGGGATAAAATTGTCCGGCTACCACAGGTTTGCGTATCATATACACCGCCATATTCTTCGAGCGGTCACGAGAGCTTATCGCGTGAGCCCAGTCGAGAAGTTCTCGACTGGGCTCGCAAATTTATCCTAAACTTCCGCTCGAACAGTATTATGTGCCTCAGACCTCAGCCTGCGCAGAGGACTATTTGCCTTGCAGGATCAGCACCGCGCATCTGTCAAGCGTCAGGAGCCTTCTTGCCGCCTGCTTCACCTGATCCAACGTAACAGCGTCTATATTCCTGTCGTAATTCTTGTAATCGTCAAAACCCAAGCCGTAAAGCTCGTCCATTGCGGAGCTGAAGATGAAGCTGGAATTGGCCTGCATGCTGACCTTGCGCATCGCCTTTAAATAGTTTTTTGATCTTTCAATATCAGCGGTTTTTACGCCATTCTTCGCGAGCTTATCCAGCTCCATGAATATCCTGTCTTGTGTCTTCTCTATGTTTTCTTTTGAGGTAAGCGCGTACACAGCCATGTATCCCGGGTCTAATCCAGGCGCATTAAACGCGCCCACCGCATAGGTCAGGCCTTTTTCTTCTCTTATGCTTTTAAACAATACCCCTGACGGGCTTGAAAGCATATTGGAAAGCAGCTCTACGCTGTACCTGTCTTTATCGTAAATATCAATGCCGGGAAAGCCTATAAGTATGAGCGACTGGTCTTTGTCCGTATTCACGGTGCTTTCCCTTATTTTTTCAATACCAGGTTCTTTTGTAAGAGAGAGTTCTAAGCCCTCCCCTGCAGGTATTTTTGAGAAATATTTCTCTATAAGGCCTTTCATGTCCTCACTTTTAAAGTCCCCGGATACGCCTATCACGATATTATTTGCCGAGAAAACCTTTTTATAAAACTCCTGGACATTGGATCTCGTGATCTTACCTATACTGGAGATGGTGCCTATTGTCTGTAATCTGTACGGGTGGACTTTAAAAAGAAGTTCTTTTAGCAGCCTTTGGCCATGATTGACTATATCATTATCCTGCATATCTATGGCCTCGCGGATCTCGTCCTTTTCCCTGTTGAATTCGTCTTCAGGGAAAGAAGGGTTCAGGCATATATCCGACGCGAGTTTCAAAGCGTCTTCAATGTGTTCCTTGAGGCATGTTATATTTATTCCTAAGCTGTTGTTCCCTGAATACGTATTCAGGGAAATGGCTCTTGATTCGTAAAGCCTGGCCATGTCGCTTCTGGACATTGAACCGGTGCCGTCAAGGAGCATCTGGCTGGTTAGCATGGATATGCCGTTATTGTTTTCATTTTCAGCCCTGACCCCTGCCTTGGCCACTATAGATACCGCTATTATCGGCAGACTGTGATTTTCAGACATGACCACAGGCACATTGCCGCTAATAATTATATTTTGTATTGCCTGGTTTTCTTTTGCCAGGCCGGGTTCGCCCTCTATTTTCAGGGCATTTCCGGATTTACTCAAGGCCGTCACTGTCATGTTCTGCCTGTTGAGATATCTGGACGCCACCCGTTTGATATCATCAGGGCTCACGGCTTTGATCTTTTCTATGTATTGCCTGAAAAAATCAGGATTGCCTGTCAGTATCTGGCTCTCGGCCAGGTCATTTGCCTGGGACTCTATCTTCTCTTTCTGGTACGCGTAATCCGCTATGAAATTATTTTTTGCCTTCGCGAGATCTTCTTCGCTCACGCCGGCCTTTTTCAGGGATTCTATCTGGCTGAGGATAGCCTCCAGGCCTGGCCGCGCGTTTTCCTCTTTCATCGCGCTTGAGATAATAAATAATCCCGGGTCCTGTGGCGTATAGTTATACGCGGAAACAGAAAGAAGCAGGTGCTCTTTCATCCTGAGATTTTCGTTTAAAACAGAGCTTTCGCCCTGGCCGAGCAGAAAAGAGAGTATATCCATCGCGTAAAGATCTCCGGAGAATATGTCCGTGGAATGAAAACTCACGTTCAGATACGCGCCTTCTATGTCCGCGCTTTCCTCTAAGATTCTTTCTGTTATCTGGCCGGGTTCCGTCGGCCTTGCGATAGCGGTGCCCTGTCCGCGCCGCATCTTTCCGAAATACCTTTTTACCTTCTCGAGCGCCGCGCCTTTATCTATATCCCCTACGACAGCCATTGTTACTTTATCAGAGACATACTCTTTTTTGAAAAAATTCAACAGGTCAGGCCTCGTAAGCCTTTGAAAATTTTCCTTATAACCTATGGGAGGCAGGCGGTAAGGATGCCTTATGTACGCTGTTTCAAATGTCATCCTGGACAGCCTTTTCCCGGGGTCGTCCCTGGACATATCCATTTCTCTTTCAATGACCGCCATTTCCTTTTTCAGTTCTTTCTGGTCAAACAATGGTTCTGAAAGCATTTCGCTGAGTATGTCTAAAGCCACATCAGCGTGCTCCTTGAGTATTGTTATGCTGTAGCCTGTGTAATCATAGGAAGTATATCCATCTACCTGGCCTCCATATCTATTTAATATATCTTCTATAGAACCCGCGGGGTATTTCCTGGTGCCCTTAAAAAGCATGTGTTCTATCAGGTGGCTGATCCCTGTTCCTGAGTATTCGCCTTCAGAGGCAGATCCGGAGTTTATAAAAACAGAGAAGACCACTATAGGGTTCCTGTGATCTTCTCTTATAACGACCTTAAGGCCATTATCCAGTTCCTCGGCATTTAAAGGCGAGTGTGTGAAAACGCCTAAAATAAAAAATGCCAAGAGAGATATTAAAATAAGTTTTTTTATCATCTTGGGCATATAGCGCAGGGAAGGCATGCCTTCCCTGCGCATAATACTAAAAATCAGAACCTGCTGCTGCCTGATTTAGGCGAACGCTGCTTCCTTCTCCTCTTTTCGCTGGGTTTTTCGTAATGCTTGCGGGCCTTAAGCAGTTTTAACAGGCCGTCGCGCTCTATCTTTTTCTTAAAACGCCTCAATGCCTTTTCCAGGGATTCACCGGGCGCTATTTCTATTCTTGACATTCGTTCTCACCCCCTAAAATATATCACAATTTTATATAAAATATACAGTGCTGTCAAGCACTATCTCTAAACCACCTCAACCTCGTAGGTTACCTCGTAGGTTGAAGCGGTTAGCGAGGTAACCTACGAGGTTGATTAATTATTTTTGAGGCGTTTCGTCGTCTTTCATGCCTTTTTTGAATTCGCCTATTGCCTTGCCGAGATTTCTTCCTATCTCAGGCAGTTTGGCGGCGCCGAACACCAGAAGGCATATCACCAATATCAGAATTAATTCAGGCATCCCTATACCGAACATTTAAAGCCTCCTTGCGGTTATTTAATCTTCTCCAATATTCTTCCTACATCCACATATTTTTTTACCAGGGTTTCAGCCAGTTTTGTTTTTCCCTTGTCATTAGGCCTTATTTTTACAGCCAGGTCGTATATCTGTGAAGCGGCCTTGTAAGTATGCTCTTTGCTTAAAAGCACTGGTATGCGCGCGTCTTCTATAAGCTTCATTATAGCTGGGTTAGGGACAATGCCCCCTGTTAATATAATGCCTGACAAAGATATATTTTTTCTCTTTTGTTTCTTTAACAGGTTCGGCGTAAGCATGGCCACTATCATGTCCTCTCTGTCGCCGGGAGTGATCAAAAGAGAATTTTTTTTAATATACTTTAGGGCATCGTGCGGTTCCATCGCGCCTATCAGGATATCCCACACTACATTATTAAGGCCTACATTCCTGGATATAAGTTTCAACCCTGTTTCTTCTATTATGTTTAGAATAGTGGGATCTGAAAGTTTCAGCGTGTATGGAATCACCCCCAATACATCAATGCCCTTTCTTTTCAGCCCCATGTTCAGGGCGCTGCGCACCTTTTTATATTTTGACGCGATGACCTTGTTGATTATGACGCCGATCACCTGCACCCCTTCTCTTTCAAATAACGCCATATTCAATTCAATTTCATCCATGGGCTTGCCTATGCCGCCCGACGCTATAAGTATTACTTTCGCGTCCAGGAGATTAGCCACTTTTGCGTTTGAAAGGTCAAATATAGACCCGACTCCCGCGTGGCCTGTCCCTTCAATAACCACAAGGTCTTTATTTTTTGATATGCGCTCGAAAGATGAGATTATACCGTCAACGAGTTTCCTGTGGTCTCCTCTTTTGATATAATTTTCAGTGAAACCTTTCTCTATCGCTACAGGGCTCATGTCTTTTATAGAGCCTTTCATGCCGCAGGCCTTTTCTATGAGCACTGAATCCTCGTCCACCTTAAAACCGCGCTCAAGCACGTATCTCTGGCCAACCGGTTTTATAAACCCCACTCTCTTAAACCTTTTTTGAAACGCCTTGATAAGGCCGAGCGATACGGTGGTCTTGCCGTCATTCTGCTTTGTGGCTGCTATAAATATCCTCTTTTGCTTTATTTTTTTTCCCATTTTAACAAGTTTGTCACCTTTGACAATGTGGAACCTTCGTCTATTTCTTTTCTGAGCCTGTTCTCTGTTTCCAGGACGCTCATTGACCTGTTGATGAAATCCACTGCCTTATCCTTTGGAATACAGACTACACCGTCGTCATCCCCTAGAATCCAATCACCCGTAAATATCTTTATTCCTCCGGCAGTAACCGGTACGCCTATTTCCCCAAAACCTTTTGGTTCTCCCGCAGATGGCTGGATAATCTTCGCAAACGCAGGAAAACCGAGAGACCGGATTTCTCTTATGTCCCTTATGGCGCCGTCTATCACTACGCCTGCGAGTTTCTTCTGAATGGCTCCGTGCGTTGCCAACTCTCCCCATATGGCCGGGCCTACTCCCCCGGCGTCAATAACCAATACCTGGCCTTTTTTGGCGATATCAATAGCCTCAACAGGCTTTGCCCAGTCGCCTGGATAAGTCCTGATAGTCAAGGCCTGGCCAAACATCTTTACTCCGGGGTTAACGCTTATTATATCTTTCAATGCGCCCTGCCTGTGCATTGCGTCGGAAAGATTCGTGGTGGAAACATTTGCCAGTATCTTTGCTACGTTAAATTCATCAGCCCTCTTAAAAAGCTCTGTTTTAATTTTTTTTAAACTTTTTATCGAACTTTTTATTTCTTTAGTGGCTTTCTTAGCGTCTTTCGCCTTGTTTATAGCGCCTCCGACAATTATTATGTTTGCCCCGGATTTGACTGCCAGGCTGGCTGTTTCTGAGTTTATTCCGCCCGCTACAGCGAGAGGTATTGACACCGCCTTGGAGATTTCTTTTAATTCCCTGAATGGGTTTTTCGCTGACATCTGGTCGTCTATAGAACAGTGCACGCCTATATAGTCCACCCCGAGCTTCTCCATCTCAATAGCCCGTTTTTTCGCGTCTTTTACAGCTATCAAATCCACCTGTACTTTAGCGCCATAATTATGGCCAGCCTCAACGCATTCTTTTATAGTGGAGTCGCTCGCTGCTGCCAAAACACACACCACGTTTGCGCCTGCCTTCGCAGCTATCTCCACCTCGGTCCTGCCCGCGTCCATAATCTTCATGTCAGCCACTATGATTTTTTGCGGAAATTTTTTGCGAAGAGCCCTTACAGCTTCAAGGCCTTCGCTTTTTATGAGCGGCGTGCCTGCCTCAAGCCAGTCAATGCCGCCTTTTACCGCTTCCTCGGCGCATTTCATCGCGCGGCTCAAATCCACAAAATCTAAAGCTACTTGTAATATTGGTTTCATATTATTCGCCGATTAATTGCATTATTATTTCCCTGTCCCTGGGCCTGTTGTCAAAATCTATAAAAATTATCTGCTGCCACGTGCCCAGCTGTATTTTGCCCTTTGTGAAAGGCACGGTAATGCCTGGCCCTAAAAAAGACGCCCTCACGTGAGAATAGCCGTTACCGTCCTGCCATTTTATATTGTGCTGGTACACGCCCGATTTCGGGGCTATCTTTTCAAAATAATCCTTAAGGTCCTGGACCAGGCCTGGCTCGTATTCCACTGTTGTGATGCTGCCTGTGGAGCCAGGCACAAAGATAGTCACAGAACCTTCTTTGAGCCCGGAATTCAAAACAGCTGAAGACACGTCCGCGGTTATATTTATTATATCCGTGTCGCCCTTGGTGCTAAGTTTTATCTTTTTATTTACAATATTCATCCTGGTCTTTCCAACAACTTGACACTTGTAACAATGTCACAAGTGTCAAGTTGTTATTTTTTACGGTATGCGTCTAGATACGAGTCGCAGTAAAGCTGTTTGTCCATCAAAAGTTCCGCTGTTATCAGGCTGTCCATTAATTCTTTATCAGTCACGTCCAGTATCGCTGCGTCCAGGCCGCTGGCAATTGCCATTGATAAAAATGTCCTATTGATCAGGCTTTTGTATTGAGCCTGGCTGCCCTGCGATACATTTGAGAGGCCCAGCACTGTTTTCGGCGCAGGGTCAGACAGCATCTTAGAGTCTCTTATAGTTTTTAATACCTCTTTTGCGTGCGGCTGCGCCACGTTTACAGGCAATATCACAGCATCCAGGTACAATCTGGAAACATCTATCCCGTGCTCCATGCACGAGGCAACCATTTTCATCGCCAGCTCAAGCCTGCCCTCGCTGTCCTTAGGGATGCCTGCCTTGTCCATAGTCAGGCCGATAATAGACGCTTTATATTTTTTGGCAAGTCCAAAAAGCGCCTTCATTTTTTCTTCGTTCGCGTTCACTGAATTTATTATAGGCTTTGATTTGCAGAGGCTGAGGCCCGCCTCCATTACATCCTGTTTTGTTGTGTCTATTGCGAGGGTTATATCAGCGGCTTCCTGGATAGTTTTAACAAGCCACTCCATTGCCTCTCTTGGATTGCTGGACGCCGGACCCACATTCACGTCCAGGGCATTGGCTTTGCATTCAATCTGTTTTTTTGCCAGGGACTGAATAGCGGCTTTATCTTTCTCTTTTATAGCCTTTGCCACATCCTTAAACATCCCATTAATACGTTCGCCGATAATAAACATTAAATCCCCTTTGCTGTTTTCTCAAACAACTTTACATTGCGTCATTGTCTCAATGTAAAGTTGTTTATAGTTTTTTTAGTCTCGCTTACTGCCTTTGGGTGGTTCAGGACTAGTATGTCCGCGCCTGAATTCAGATACGCAGTGGCAGAGGTTATTTCCCACATTATACCTGTATCTTTAGCGCCGGTTTTTGCCTCTTTCGTGCGCCATGCTTCCTGGCCCACGAAACTTATCATTGGCATGGAGAGCATCTTGTCTCCTGAAATGCCAGCGAGCCTGGTCCTTTCCATTATTGAGTAGGTGTATTCAAGGCCGTAGCCCAGCGCGCCTGTTGCGTGATGTATAACTATCTTGTCAGCTGGGAACTGCATGTCGCAGATAAGTATGTTCAGCTGTTTTGCTATATTTATATCTATCGGCGCCTCTGAAATTATGGAATGCCCATTAGAAACGCAGGCAGCTGTCAAGGTTTTATAATTATTCTGGGTCGCAATACCGAAAAGACAGTTTTGGCCTTTTGAGATATTCGCGCAATGGAGCAGGACATCGTTATCCTTTTCCGGCGAACCGCTTCCGATTACAATGAGCGGGATAGATACAGCGCCCAGAATTTCTTCCAGGACTTTTCCAGCATCCTGGCTGGATGTGTTTTTAGAGTCAGGGTGAATGCTCGCGAGCCTCAGGCATATAATATCAGCCCCGAATTTTTCAGCGCACATTTTAGCCCATTCTCCCGGAGTTTTTAAGGCCTTACCGAAATTTGCCTTTAATGTTTCCGGCCACGCCTCAGGCTCCATATCCCACACCTCCATTGCCACTTTCGGAGGATTCGGGCATTTGTCTTCTCCGTCTATAAAAAATATGCCTGTTTCGCCGCCTATCTTTACTGGTTTTTTCGCGCCTATTGTAACTTCACTGATCTTGTCCTGCCATTTTTCAATTAGTCTTTCCATTATTCATCTCCTATATTGTTCGAGCGAGTCCGCCGCAGGCGGACGAGTCGAGAACCAGACAAATATTCTTCTCGACTTCGCTCGAAGAATATTTTACCATACCGCCCTTTTCGCTATTTTTTTGTATTTCCTCCTGAAACGGAATATACCCGCCTATTTCCAGGCCCGCTGCCTTTATCAATTTTAATTTATCCGGCTCCAGGCCGCCTTTGGACTTATTTATAATAAGCTTTATGTCTTTTATCTTTATCCCCGCGCTTTTCGCTGTGTTAAACGCGTTTATCGCGGAATTTATTCCCACTACTGTAGGATCGCTCACGAGCAGTAAAAGATCGATGTCGCTTGCCGTGCGCCTTGAAAGATGCTCCATGCCAGCCTCGTTATCAATGACAACGAATTTATATTTTTTAGATATCCTGGCAAGGTAGTCCCTCAATATATTGTTCACGGCACAGTAGCATCCAGGGCCTTCAGGCCTTCCCATTACCAGGAGGTCAAAACCATTTCCTTCCGCAAGCGCCTCTTCCAGCCTCATTCCGAAAAACTCGCTCTTGGAAAAACTGTCAGGGGTATGTTTTTTCACCTCCTCCCTGATCTCAGCGATAGTCTCTTCGTATTTCATTCCGAGCGCCACATTAAGGTTAGAATTAGGGTCCGCGTCCACAGCCAGGACAGGCTTGTCTATTTTCATCAGATGCTGAACGAGCATCGCGCTGATCGTGGTCTTGCCTACTCCGCCTTTGCCTGCCACTGCTATTGTATATGACATTTGTATTATGTTAATATTTTCTTCACGCTCGGAAAAAGCTCTATATCAGTGTGCGGCAGAAAGAGCGCAGCGCTGTAGTTGTTCATAAATAACGGGGTGGTGCTCAGGTCCAGGTATGCCATTTTATTGGCAATCGCGTCAGCCTTGTCCATTGCCTCGATAGAAAGAAGGCATATCTTTGCCCCGCTGATAGAGGTGTTGCCCAGAAAAACAAAACTTTTTTCAGGCAAGTCAGGCAAAAGCCCTATATTTATTGACGAGCGTATATTCAATGCTGTGCCCAGCCCGCCCGCGATAAAAACATGCTTTATGTCCGATTTTTTAAAACCCGCTTCTTTTAACAAAACCTCTATCCCTGTATAGATAGCCCCTTTTGAATGTATGAGATTTTTTATATCGTTCTCGTCCACTGTAATATCTTTCCCAATAGCTGAATCCTTTGCCTCCACCAGCACAACCTCTTTTACGCCTTCAGATTCCCTTATCACCCATGTTTTGTGTAGGGGGCGGTCACTGACCGCCCCTACAAATTTACCTGAGCGGTCTATTATTTTATTTTTCAATAACTCGCTTATGATGTCCACTATGCCTGAGCCGCATATGCCCTTAGGGGGCTCGTTTCCTATGGTTTCCACATGAATCGCGTTATTTTTAATAGCGATATTCTGGATAGCGCCTTTCATCGCCCTTATGCCTGATTTTAAGCCGCCGCCTTCAAAACAAGGGCCTGCTGAAGTGGAGCACGCCATTAACCATTCTTTATCGCCCAGCACCACCTCTCCGTTTGTGCCCAGGTCTATTAGAAGCGAAAGATCTTTTGTCTTATCCATGCCGGAAGCAAGAACCCCTGCCACTATGTCGCCGCCCACATAACTTCCTATGCATGGCAGGCATGCGAGAAGCCCGCGGGGATTTATTTTAATACCTGCCTCGCTTGCCCTGATTACAGGTATAAAGTTTACAGTAGGCGTATACGGATCTTTCCTGATATTAGCAGGGTCTATTTTCAGAAGCAGGTGAGTCATTGTGGTATTGCCCGCGCAAATAATGGCTGTGACGTCATCCAAGGTAAGCTTTATCTCTTTAATAAGGCTGTCTATCAGGGTATTCACAGTATCTATTACAGCGTGGTGCAGTTTTTCCAGGCCTTTTTCATGCTGGGCAAATATGATCCTGGAGATAACGTCTTCCCCGAAATCCACCTGCGGGTTATAACTTGCTTTTGAGCCAAGCACTTTCTGGGAATTCAGGTCCACGAGATACGCCACAATAGTGGTAGTGCCTATATCCACTGCTACGCCGAAATTCTCCCTGGACTTGTCTCCGGACTCTATCAGCACCACCTCTGTAGTCTTGTTCCTGTTTCCAAGTGTTACAGTGACTTCCCAGTTGCTTTCCCTCAAAAGCCTGGGCAGTTTCTTTATATTGCTTAGCCCCATCTGCATCACGGTGATTTCTTTGTGTCGCTTCCGTATTTCTCTTAGAAGCCTGTCAGAATCCCCGCAGTTATCATCAATGGTAGGCCGGGGCAGTTTTAAAAATAGCTTTGTGGATAGCGCGCTGTGTTTAAAAACCTTTTGTAGGGGGCGGTCACTGACCGCCTCTACAACATCTTCCACAGGAGAGTAAAGTCCTGCCAGGCGTTTTGCCTTTATCTCTTCTGTCAGTATCTCCAGGTCCCCGAGCCTCGATTCTTCAGGGATAAAGACCTCTATATCAGATTTAGGCGTGGTCCTGCAGGCAAGCACATAGCCTTTTTCGCGCTCTTTCTCAGAAATCCTGCCGCTATCTTCAGTTACATATTCGCCTTTTTTGACAATAACCTTGCACCTGCCGCATACACCCTCTCCCCCACAGCTATTATATATATGTATGCCAGTTTTTAAGCTAGCTGTCAGAAGGTCTGTAGAACTATCCACTGATATAGACCTGTTTTCCGGTAAGAATGTTACTTTGAATTCAGCCATAGTAAAGTTAATTTTAGCACGTCATCAATATATGGTCAATAAATAAAAAACCTCGTAGGTTGCCTTCGGCAACCTGCGAGGTTGGGGTGGTTATATTAATCGCGTTACTTCTGTATAACCTTCAGCTCTGCTCCGTCAGTCGGGCAATACTGCACATCTGACCCAAACTGCTTTCCGCATACAGGGCAGAACTTTGAATCCATTGCATCGCCAATCAATGCCCCGCCGCCTGCGCCTGCTGCTCCACCTATCAGGGCGCCTTCAGCCGCATGTCCTGACTGATGGCCTATGATAGCGCCTGCTCCAGCGCCTATCAGTGTGCCCACCCCAGCGCCTTTCTGGGTGCTCGTGCACCCTACTACTACAACTAGTAACACCAATAATGCTATAGCTGTAAATTTCTTCATCCCACACCTCCTTGTTTTCAATAATTATAGCACTTTTTGCAATACTGTCAAGTGTAATGCAGTCCTATTTGATTATCCTGATACGATTTGGCGGCCAGTAGATCAGCATGGCTTTGCCTAAGAGGTACTTTTTGGGCATAAAGCCCCAGTATCTGGAATCCCGGCTGGAAACGCTGTTGTCCCCAAGCACAAAATAAGCATCCTTAGGAATTGTAACGTTTTCGCCTTCGACTCCGAAATCTCCCCTATTATAATAATGCCACTGGCTTAACTTAGAGTCTTTTTCAATTGGGTTATTATTGATCAGGATAGCGCCGTTTGAAATCTGTATGGTTTCTCCGGGCAGTCCTACAAGCCTTTTGATAAAATCTTTTTTCTTGTCCTCGGGAGATATAAATACAATTACATCTCCTCTTTCAGGCTGTTTAAACCTGTATATAAATTTATTTACCAGGATCCTGTCGCCTTCTACTAATGTCATTCTCATTGAGCCTGTGGGAATCTTGAATGCCTGGACCACAAAAGTCCTTATTATTAACGCCAGTATCACGGCAATGATTATCGGCTCCACCCATTCCTTCACTAGATATCGCATCTTGTCATTCATGTATCCTTTCTCTTTTGGTGCCAGGCACTATTTTAAAATAGTGCCTGGCACCAATTAGATTTTAAGTACTGCGAGAAAAGCCTCCTGTGGTATCTGCACCTTGCCGAATTGCTTCATCCGTTTTTTGCCTTCTTTCTGCTTTTCCCAGAGTTTGCGTTTTCTAGAGATATCCCCGCCGTAGCATTTCGCGGTCACGTTTTTACCCATCGGCCTGACTGTTTCTCTCGCTACTACATTGTTTCCTATTGCCGCCTGTATAGCGACTTCAAACATCTGCCTTGGTATAAGCTCTTTCAGCTTTTCCGCTAGTATCCTGCCTCTATACTGAGATTTTTCCTTATGGACGATTGAAGAAAGCGCGTCGCACGGGTCGCCGTTTATCAATATATCCAGTTTCACAAGCTGTCCGGGCCTGTATTCGCTTATTTCATAGTCCAGAGAGCCGTATCCTCTTGTCATTGATTTTATCTTATCATAGAAATCCACTATAAGTTCGGACAGCGGCATTTGAAAAGTAAGCTTTATCTTGTCCTGAGAAATATATTCCGTTGATTTATATTCTCCGCGCCTCGATTTA
>JAUYDX010000087.1 GCA_030691625.1 Candidatus Omnitrophota bacterium
CAGCCTAAAAAAAAGTAAAAATAATTGAAAGAAAATCCCATCCAGATGTGTCATATATACTGACATCCACTTGGTGCCAGGCACGGTGCCTGGCACCAGATGAAGAGAGGAGGGTAGTATATATGGGCAGACCGCATAGGATTTGTTTTCCGGGTGCTATTTTTCATGTTACATCCAAAGGGGATAACGATCAGCCTATATTTATAGATGATTCTGATAGGCAGGATTTTCTCCAGATTTTGTGGAAATACAAAAGGGAATATAAATTTTCTTTACATTCTTTGACGTTAATGCTTACACATATCCATGATGTTATTCAAGTTAATAATGAGGATACGATATCAGAGATAATGCATGACATTAATTCAACATACAGCAAAAGGTTTAATTGGAAGCATAGCAAAACAGGGCATCTTTTCAAAGATAGGTTTCATGCGAAGTTAATACAGGACGACAAGTACTTTTTACAAGCAACGCAGTATGATCATTTAAATCCTGTAAAAGCAGGGATAGTTAAAAACGCAGAGGATTATTACTGGAGCAGTTACCGCGCCTATTTAAAGATGGATAGCTGTATGGCACCGTTTATAGATACAGAAAAGGTTTTAAGTCTTGTGTCAGATAATAAGGCAGAACAGGTAAGGTTATATAAGAATATTATAAGCACTACTACAATGGAAACATTAGGAAAGCTTAAGAAAGAACTGGGATGTTAATTTACTTGGTGCCAGGCACGGTGCCTGGCACCAAGTTTTTAAAGAAAACTACCTCCAGATGTGTCTTATATAGTAGAGAGGAGGTGTGGAAATTGTGGTATAATAAAGGCATGGAATACAGATGTTTTGTAATTGAAAAATTGGAGGGGTAAATGGAGAAAAAATCTCAGATAGCTCTGTTTGAAGGTAGAAAAATCAGGCGTAGTTGGGACGAGAAGACAGAAAAATGGTTTTTTGCAGTATCAGATATAATAGCGGTACTTACTGATAGCGTATCTCCTCTTGCTTATTGGAGAAAGCTAAAAGAACGCCTTAAAAAAGAAGGCAGTGAAACCGTGACAAAATGTCACGGTTTGAAAATGCCGGCCGCGGATGGCAAGATGCGCGTTACAGACATGGCCGATACAGAGACAATGTTTAGGATTATTCAATCAATTCCTTCGCCCAAGGCAGAGCCGTTTAAATTATGGCTGGCGCGTGTGGGATATGAGCGCGTGGAAGAGGCTGTTGATCCGGAGCTTGCCATTAACCGTGCAATGCGAACATATCTTAAAAAGGGGCATTCGCCTGACTGGATCAATATGCGTCTTAAAAGCATCGAGATCCGTAAGGCTTTAACAGACGAATGGCAGAAACGCGGCGTTAAAGAAACGGGTGGCTTTGCTATTTTGACTGATGATATTACATTTGCCTGGGCAGGTCTGACCACTAAGCAATATAAAGAGCTTAAAGAACTCAAGAAGGAAAATTTGCGCGATAACATGACAAATTTGGAGCTTGTTTTAAATATGCTCGCAGAGGCCAGCACTGCTGAAATCTCAAATGCGAAAGAGCCAAAGACGTTTAGAGAAAATCGTAAGGTAGCTAGGCAGGGCGGACGTGTCGCGGGGAAAGCGAGAAAAGAAATAGAGTCTAAAACAGGGAAAAAGGTCATAACGAAAGACAGCTATATAAAGCTATCACATGATAAGAAACTACTAAGAGAATAAACATAGAGATTTGGTGCCAGGCACGGTGCCTGGCACCAATACAAATAGAACAAAAGTAAACTTTAGATAACTTTAGTCTTGACATTGGATAATTTTTATGATATAGTTTGCTTGGAGGTGAAAAGCGATGAGCAAGATTTCGTATGCGGTTAAGGTGGATGGCAGACTGATAAGCAAGATAAAAGAATTTTGCGCTGAACATGGGGTGAAGCAGGGGTTTTTTGTGGAGAAGGCCCTTAAGGAACAGTTAGCGAAAGAGGAGCTTCACGAAGACATGCTAGATTTTAAAACTCTTACTGCCCAGGATGCATCGGCAATTAGTTTTGAAGAGTACTTAAAAAAGAGAGCTTTAAAGAAATAGTTATTTATCGTGTTAAACATAGAAAAGAGGCTTACCGCTAACTAGCTCTTCCCAAAAAATCTAAAAATAGTGGACAAGCGCGTTTAGATATGATAACATTTACAAAGAGGAGGACTATAGAATGAAAGGAATATTTACTATTCCAAAAAGATTAACTAACGGCAAGGAACTTGTGGTTGTCCCGAAGGATGTATACGAGAGACTTGTTAAACATGATGAAGAAGTTAAACATGCCTTAAAGATTATCACCCAGGGAGAAAAGGATTATAAAGAAGGCAGGGCTCTGAAGGCGTCTTCTCTCAGAGAGGCGCTAAAGATATATGCAGCAAAACCGCATTAAATTTGTCCATTATACGCCGCATTTCCTCAAGTCTTTTCAAAAACTGCCAGCGAATATCCAGGTTTAAGCCAAACAGAAAGACGAATTATTCTGCAGAAATCCTTTTGACCCAAGGCTGCATACCCATAAGTTAAAAGGCGAGTTATCAGGTGCCTAATAACGCCGGCATGTCCTCCAAACTCTCCGGCGGCTAAAAATCCACTTGGTGCCAGGCACCGTGCCTGGCACCAATTTAATACTCCAGCCTAAAAAAAGTAAAAATAATTGAAAGAAAATCCCCTCCAGATGTGTCATATATAACAAGAGAAAAAAAGAGGTTGATTTTTTAAAAACCGGGAGTATACTAAACATTGCATTGGAGGATGCCATGGAGAAAAAACCTGCCAGGAAGGCAAAATCTACGCCTGAATATGATTCACACCGACAACAGAATGTGTTGTTAGAGGAGATGTGCACACAGATTAAGATAATAGCAGAAGGTCACAGCGGCCTTGATCACAAGATGGATGGTTTGAATGGCCGGATGGGGAGTATGGAAGGCAGGATGGATAGTATGGAAGGTAAAATGAGTAAGATAGAAGGCAAAATGAATAACATGGAAGGTAAAATGAATAGGATGGAAGGCAAAATGGATAGTATGGAAAACAAGCTTATAGAACATGATAAGCGCTTTGACAGGGTGGAGTCGGCAATTATAGAGAATAGTAAGGATATAAAAGAGTTAAAGGGTGATGTTAATATGGTGAAAGATAAATTGGTGGAACACGATAAGCGTTTTGACAGGATAGAGGACAAACTCGACACTGTTACAACAGACCACGAACACCGTATCCAAAAGCTCGAAACAACTTGACGCTACTAACATTGTTACAAGTGTCAAGTTGTTGGGAAGACGCTAATAAGGCATATGAAAAGAGTTATCTTATTAATATCAATTTTATTTATCGCAGTTACTGCGTTTAGCGAAGAGGCGGCAGGGCCGAGGATAGAGATAGTCACTCCCGACGCTGATATAGGAACTGCGCAGAAGGGCAATACCCTGGATTTTAAGGTGGAGGTAAAAAACTCCGGAGCCAGCGATTTAATAATAGAGGATGTGTATTCCACGTGCGGGTGTTTTGAGGTGAATGACCCGAGGTGGCCTGAAAAATACCGGCCGCTGATGCCAAATCCCAAAGTAGAAAAGCCTAAGCCCGTTACAATAAAATCAGGGGAGATGATTTTTATTAGTGTCAGGCTGGATACGAATAAAGTTAGCGGCCAGTTTGAAAAGACATTGCATATAGCGTCGAATGACCCTGAGAAAAGGATGGCTGAGTGGAGGATAAGGGGAGTGGTTCTCGACTCCGCTACCGCTTTAAGCCAGGATGTCCGCTCGAATAGCATTGAAAAGGCCAGCGTGCCTCGGCCAGGCGCCAGGGTAGTAAAACTTTTTTACGTCCCAGGATGCAAAGAATGTATTGAAATAAGGGAAAAGTTTTTCCCGGGGCTTAAAGAAAAATACGGCGATAAGATTTACATAGAGGAATATAATATAGATAACCAGGAGGCGTTTTCTATTTTCCTGGACATGCAGAATAAGTACGATAAAAGGGCGAGGAGGGGATTTTTTAACCCGAAGCCGCCGGCGGTGTTTATTAAGGACAGGTTTTTATACGGGGCAAAGGACATAAAAAGGAAACTGGAAGGGCTCCTGCGTATTCAATCGCCAACAACTTGACGCGGAGACATTGTCTCAATGTAAAGAAGATTTAATTTGACAGCCCT
>JAUYDX010000053.1 GCA_030691625.1 Candidatus Omnitrophota bacterium
TTTACTATATTTGTTTTCGGGCCATGCGAACCGTTGATACCCATCCTTATGTACCCGGCAGCGAAAAATAACAGCATAGGCGTAGCGCTGGTAGCCGTCATATTCGGAGCCATAACTATACTTACAATGCTGACAATAGTAATGGCGTCTTATTTCGGTCTTAAGCTTGTAAATTTTGGCAGAATGGAAAAATATTCGCATGCCTTTGCAGGCGCAAGCATATTTCTCTGCGGCGTGGCAGTGCAGTTTTTAGGACTTTAATATCCGAGGTTTTTCAGGGCGAACGGGTCCTTTCGCCAGTTCTTGTAGACCTTGACCCACAAGTCCAGGAAGACCTTTTTCTGCAGTAAATTCTCTATATCCTTTCGCGCGATCTCGCCTATCTTTTTAAGCATCTTGCCGCCATCGCCTATAATAATGCCTTTTTGACTTTCCTTTTCGCAATATATAGTAGCCCTTATATAGGTAATGTCGTTACTATCTCTGTCTTTTTTTTCCTGAAATTCCTCCACAGTCACCGCTATGGAATGAGGCACTTCCTGATAAATTATCCCCAGGGCTTTTTCCCGGATGATCTCCTGGACTATAAACCTCTCATTTTTATCAGTCAGCTGGTCATCCGGAAAAAACGGGAAACCCTCAGGCAGATATTCCAGTATTTTTTTAAATACAAGGTCTGTGCCGTCTTTTTTTAAAGCGGATATAGGTATTATTTCCCTGAAGTTGAATTTCCGGGCCTTTTCAATGATAGGCAGGATATGGCGCCTGTCAATCCCGTCTATTTTATTTATGATAAGGATATTGGATTTTGCCGGCAGAAGATCGAATATCTCCATGTCCTCTTTTGTTATGCCGCTGTGGGCGTCTATGAGCGCGAGATTTAAATCTGTTTCAGTGAGAGATGCCTGGGCCTTGCGTACCATTAATTTACCAAGCGTATTTTTCGGCCTATGCATCCCAGGCGTATCAATAAATACTACCTGAAAATCCTTGCCTGATATAATACCCTGGATATTGTCCCTCGTGGTTTCAGGCTTGCTGGAAACAATACATACCTTTTCCTTTACCAGGACATTTAAAAGCGTGGATTTCCCGACATTCGGTCTTCCTATTATCGCCACTTTTCCTGCTTTAAACATAAGCGTATTATACCACATATGCTATTCTTCCCCAAACAACTTGACACTTAAGACAATGTCACAAGTGTCAAGTTGTTGCGTTTGGGGCAGGGATGTGATATCTTATTAACCTGATTACCAGAACAAAAGGAGGATAGCATGAAGCCTTTTTATTTTGCGATACTGGCGGCAGTTGTGTGGGGCATAGCGCCTATACTTGAGAAGACAGGGCTTGGCAGGATAGAACCCATGGCAGGGGTCATTATACGTTCTTTCGGGGTGCTGTTAGGGGCTATTGTACTGGCTTTATTCAATAGTAATATAATAAAAGTAGCGTTGCGCGCAGACCAGAAAACAATTATATTTCTTGTCCTTGGCGGAATTATAGCCAGTATCCTTGGGCAGATATTTTTTTACAACGCCCTTAAGACAGGAGAGGTATCCAAGATGGTGCCTATAGCGGCCACGTATCCTCTAGTTTCGTTTTTACTCGGGCTTTTGTTTTTCGGGGAGAGCTTGACTGTTGCCAAGGGCCTTGGGATCGGCTTCGTAATACTCGGTGTGTTTTTTCTGAGATGAGTAGCGGCTGGACACGTCAAAAACAGTTTCCATTTTCCCGTCTTTATTGAGCTTTTGCATCTTCACGAGTTTTCCATCCATATATTCGTTTATCTGATCCAGATTTCCGTCATAGTCAGTATCTATCTCTAATTTAGCGCGCTGGTTGTATTGATAATATGAATACCAGTCAGGCCTTCCGTCGAAATTCAGGTCGATCTGAGTGGTCCTGGCGCCTTTTTGGCCGTAAATTATCCAGAGGTCAAGCTTACCGTCATAATTTCTATCGCCTTCAATCTTCGCCGGCCTTTCATTCTCAAAGTATATCCACATGTCAGGCTTAGAATCATTGTTCTTGTCCTGGGTTTCTACTTTTTGCGCTGCTTCCAGGGAAACGCTCAGCGCGACCAGGAGTAAAAGCTGAAAAATTATTATCTTACGCATATTTGCCTATTTATGTAAGTTATGTTAATATACTATATAATATATGAAAAATCCGAGAATAGCAATAGGACAGATAAATACTGTAGTGGGGGATTTGGAAGGCAATAAGGACAGGATATTGTCCTGTATCAGGTCCGCTGTCTCCATGGGAGCTGATATAATCGCGTTTCCGGAACTTGCCATAACAGGATATCCGCCCGAAGACCTGCTTTTAAAACCGCATTTCATAAAAGAAAATATAAAACGCCTTCAGGAAATAGCCAGCCAGACCCTGGGCATAATAGCCATAATAGGTTTTGTGGATAAGAAGAAAGGCGATCTATACAATAGCGCCGCTATTATCCACAATAAAAAGGTAATCCGCGTATACCATAAAATGCATTTGCCGAATTACGGGGTTTTTGACGAAAAGAGATATTTTAAACCCGGGGCAGGAAATAAGGTTATTAAAGCCAATGGTATTTGTTTCGGGGTTAATATATGCGAGGATATATGGGTAAATGGCAAGGGATCCATTGTCAAAGGAGCGAAGTTTTTGATCAATATATCCGCCTCCCCGTATCACATAGATAAACTTAAAGAGCGGGAGAAGGCGATAGGAGGTAAGGCTAAAAAATTAGGCATCCCAATAGTTTACTCTAACCTTGTCGGCGGACAGGATGAGCTCGTGTTTGACGGAAGGAGCGCTTTATTCGGAAAAGACGGAAAGATTATAAAAGAGGCGAAGGCCTTTGAAGAAGACCTTCTGGCGTTTGATCTAGGGGAAGTCAAAGCCCCGCAGAAATTAAAAACCATATCCGTAAACGAGGAGATATATTCCGCGCTTGTTCTGGGCCTAAGGGATTACGCGCGTAAAAATAATTTTAATAAGGTTACCCTGGGCCTGAGCGGCGGGATAGATTCAGCGCTTGTGGCGTGCATCGCGGCCGATGCCATAGGGAAAGGGAATGTGCTCTGCCTTATTATGCCGTCCAGGTATTCATCGCAAGGCACGCAGGAAGACGCTGAAAAGATAGCCGGAAACCTTGGCGTAAAGTTTCAGAAGATATCAGTAGATGGTATTTTCAGTTCCTACCTCGACACATTAGGCCCTCACTTTAAGGATACCGCGCCTGATATCGCGGAGGAGAATATTCAGGCCAGGATCCGCGGCAATATCCTCATGGCGTTCTCTAATAAGTTCGGATATCTCGTGCTTAATACAGGCAATAAGAGCGAGACAAGCGCTGGATATTGCACGTTGTACGGGGACATGGCAGGCGGTTTCAGCGTTATAAAGGACGTACCCAAGAGGCTCGTGTACGAACTGGCAGAATACAGGAGTAGAAAAGAAGGGAGGGATGTCATACCCGGGAGCGTATTTGACAGGCCGCCTACAGCTGAATTGAGGCCGGATCAGAAGGATCAGGATACCCTGCCGCCTTATGACTTTTTAGATAAGGTTATAGATATGTATGTTGAAAAGAATAAAAGTTTTTCGGAAATAGTGAAAGACCTTGGCCAGAAAGATGCGGTGAAAAAGGTTTTGAGGATGATAGATTCCAGCGAATATAAAAGGAGACAGGCAGCCCCGGGAGTAAAAATAACTTCCATGGCGTTCGGCAAAGACAGGCGCATGCCCATAACAAATAAATTTACACTTGGATAATTTTTAGTATATACTATATATATCATATGGGAAAACTTACCAGCGAGGAAATGTTTATAGAGGTTGTGGCCAGGGTAAACAGGCTTCTTGTTTTACTGGGCGTGTTTTTCTTAATATATTTCATGCTTAATATTAATGTCAATGTGTTTTTACTTTTACTTGCGCTTTTGGCGCTGGCTTTTAGCCTGCTTTCCTACAAGCATTTACTTATAACCAGAAGACTTGCCGCTGAATTGGAGCGCGCGAAATTAGCCCTAGAGGATGTCGCTAAAGAAGCCCGCGAGATGCATCAAGGTTAAATGTCCCGAAAATACCTGATTTTTATACCCCTGATATTTGTAGCTACGAGTCTTTTTGCCAGAGAGGCAATTTATATTACCGCGTATTCCGCGGTTCTAATGGATACCAGGAATAAAAAGGTGGTCTATTCTAAAAATCCGCATGTAAAGCTTGCGCCCGCATCCACCACAAAGCTGATGACCGCCCTGGTTGTTGTTAATGAATCTAGTCTTGATAAAAAGGTCACTGTGTCAAAAAGGGCTACGTGGATGCCTCCCAGCAAGGTTGACATAAAAAGGGGAGAGGTCTATACCACGGGGGATCTTTTAAAGGCGGCCCTGTTGAATTCCGGGAATGATGCCAGCGTGGCGCTCGCGGAAAGCGTTGCTGGGAGCGAGGCGGAATTCACAAGGCTGATGAATAATATGGCCAGGCGCCTGGGCGCTAAGAATACAAATTTCAAGACCTCCAACGGCCTCCCCGCCAAAAATCAGTATTCCACGGCATATGATCTTGCCCTTATAGCAAGAGAAGCCATGAAAAACGATAAGATAATTGAGATACTCGGGATGAAATATGCCGAGATCACAGAGTTTAACACCGGCAGAAAGATAAAACTCAGGAATCATAACAAAAGTTTATGGAAAGAGTCCTCTTGCACCATTTTGGGTAAGACCGGGTATACCATGAAGGCCAGGCAGTGTTTTGCAGGCTGCATAAAATACGATAAAAGGCGCAGTCTAATAGTGGTGATACTGAAAGGCAAGAAATTATGGCCTGACTTGAAAGAGCTGGCGGAAAAAGGCAGGAGATTGTTTTAAGAAGGAGAAAAAATGCTTAAAAAAATTTTATTTTTCATAATATGCGGCATAGTTATATATTCAGGCGTTTCTTACGCCGCGCCGTGCTACGGCACGCATATGCCGAAACAGAAACAATGGATATGGGGGCTTCAGGGGGATTTTCTCATAGATAGGAATCTCGACAATAACCAGGGCTCAACCAGCGGAAACAGGTATTTTCTTACAGGCACTTTGGGGATTTTTGACTGGATATGTTTTGACGGGAAAATAGGCGTGGGAGACGTATCCTGGCGTAATTCCAACCCAGGTAATGTGAATTTTAATAATGGTTTTGCTGGCGCGTACGGTTTCAGGATAAAAGGGTACGAGAATAAAGATATGGGAATAAAAACTGTTGTTGGCTTCCAGCACATAAGCGCGCACCCGTCTATAGCGTCGCCCACTAACGATGAGCACAGGGTGATTATAGACGACTGGCAGGGCTCGGCATTGATATCAAAAGACATCAGTAATTTTGTGCCCTATCTGGGAGTCAGGTATGGGACAGTTGACTATATAAAATGGGTGAATGAGCATGACAGGAGGCGCATCAAGTCAGAAAAGGTTTTTGGGGCTGTTATAGGCGCGGATTATCTGATCCAGAAAGATATAAGGCTTAATATAGAAGGCGATTTTATTGACGGCGAAGAGCTGTCTATAGGCATAAGCAGAGACTTCTAATAATATTATAACCTGCACTTGCCAATCCTGGCAGGCCTAAAGAAAAGCCTCGTCGATTCGAGCGCGGGCTCGCCTCGTTTCGTTTCGGCGAAGCGGGCACGGTGTCCTGTCCGCCTCAGGCCATTCGGCACTGAAACTGTTTCGCCGTGCGCTACGGTTTACAGCTCGTTTCTCTGTCGACTATCGCATTGTCAACCGACCGAAACTCGCTGTAATCCCTTGCGCACCTATATTAAAGCTACCTATGATGCCGAACGTTTCTAATGTGCCTCAGGCCTGAGGCGGACAGGACGAGCGTCTTTTCGAAGGCCTGCCAGGGTTGGCAAAAGCCGACTTTCGTAGGTTATTTTGTTTTGGTTAAGATAGTGGTAAAGGCGTTTTTGAGATAATAGATTTTGGGCTTCTTGAAATTTGCTTTTATGTATTTTTTAGCTTCATCCAGGCCTTCGAAGAATAAAAATGGAAGGCCTTTATTTTTATAAAGTGGCGTGCGTTCTGATATAAACCCCAGCCTTGCCATGGTCAAGGCCTTTGCCACCATGTATGCCCTGTGTTCTCCTGCGAGGCACCCGCTACTCTTAATATCGGAGATTGTTTTTCCGGGGTTTTTCATCCCAAGCATCTTTTTCATGAAGCGTTTTTCTCCCAGGCCTTTGCCAAACCCTTCCTCCAATCCCGCTTTTACGAGTATAATAGAGTTTTTATTGATCACGGGCTTTCTTGTATTTGCCACGTAATTAAATATGCGCGATGCCTGGTACAGATTTACGCCTTTTTCTCTGGGTATACCGCATATGACAGCGTCTATTGAGCGGCTCAGTTTTTTTTCGCAAATCCCTCGCGAATACCTGACAGCATTTCTGAAGCATTCCAGCGCAGGGCCTTTGAATATCTTCAGGATATCGCCGTTTTTATCGTTTACTATGTTTACGGAATATTTTACAGGGATCAGGGCGCCGGCTTCCTGGATAAAATCCTGGAATAGATTATTTTTTAGAGAGCATATCCTGGTACCGGGGCTGTCCAGAAATCTGGGGTGGTGCGTGAAATTTATTGTTTTTTCTCCGGCAAACCCTATTGCTACGACCTTCACGCCTCCGCTGTATCCCGCGTAAAGATGCGGCTCCACCACGCCTATGGTTATTACAGATTCAGCGCCTTGCAGTTTTTTATCCAGGTATATCGGAACGCCCATTTTGGATTTTCCGGCATAAAATACGTTTTTATAATTATGAGAGGATATTTTAATGTTTTCAGGTATATTGCCGAGGTTGTATTTAATCTCTTTTTTTGTAGGCGGCCTGTGAAGGCCAGTGGCGATCAGGATTTCTATATCCCCCCTCACCATAGCCCTCTCCCCTGTGGGGAGAGGGTAGGGTGAGGGGGTTAGTTTACTCAAAAGCCCTGGCAATATCTTTTTTAAATGTGCCTCTCTTGTAAAATCAGGCACTGCTATTATGGTCTTCATTTTAAAAGCTCCTTCGGAAAGATATTATCAAGCCCTAATATGCAGGAAGGGTCCAGCGATTTTTTCAGCGCGGCCATCTGTTTCAGGTTATCTTTGCCGTACATTGCCTCGAGAAACTGATGCTTTAATTTTCCTATACCATGTTCCGCTGAAACAGTGCCGCCCATGCCAACGGCCTTTTTTACGAATTCCATGTAAACCATGCGGCTTTTCTTAAATTCTTCCTCTGTTTTAGGCAGCATGTTCACATGCATGTGATTTTCGCCTATGTGCCCGAATATGACGTAATCTATTTTAGAAGACAGGAGTTTTTCTTTATAGAATTCCATCATCTCTTTGAACCCTGCCTCAGGCACAGCTATGTCTGTGCCCACCTTGGGCATTTTATTTTTTTTCACGATATCGTTTACAGAATCAGGAAGGGCATGCCTCAATTCCCTGAGTTTAGCTCTTTCTTTATCGGAATCCGCGAAGTAAGAATCTTCTGTGAGGGCATTGTGTTTCTCCAGGAGTTTTGTCCAGGAGTCTATTACCGTGGCTTCAGATTTTTTTTCATAGTCTTGTTCGAAATATATCAGGCCTTTTGCGGATTTAGGGATATTGGGATATTTTACTGCCAAAAGTTCCAAGGCATGGGAATCCATATATTCCAGGGAAAGTGCCTGGTATTTTTTAGCGTCCTTTACAAAATCCAGGGCGTTATCTTCAGCGGGGAAGAAGCTGAAAAAGCTCATGACCTCTTCAGGTTTTTTCCCCAGGGATATGTCAGCCTCGAGTATTACAGCCAGGGTGCCTTCGTGGCCTATAAATAAATCCACGAGATCCATATTGTCTTTTATGTAATATCCTGCGGCTGTTTTTATATTTGGCATCGAATAATCAGGGATTTTTATTTTTAATTCCCTGTTTTTTAATTTAAGATTGAAATCAGAGCCCTTTTTTATAAAAATATCCCCGCGCTTTAAATCCAGGGTATCGCCTGTAGAGAGAAGCAGTTTCAGGCGCTTTATAAACTTT
>JAUYDX010000018.1 GCA_030691625.1 Candidatus Omnitrophota bacterium
CTATCGCGTTTTTAAACTCAGCCACTGTGATGAGCGACCTGACAAACATTCCAGGCAGAAGCGCTGCGTCGGGATTTTTTATCCTGGACCTCACAGTGAGGGTCTTTGACTTGCCTTCCACAACAGGAAACACGTAGTCTATAACTCCGGTGAATGTCTCGCCTGGATGAGCGTCTACAGAGGCTACGACCTTCTGGCCAAGCGTGACTTTATTTATATCATTCTCCACTATGCCCAGCTCCACGAATACCTCGTCTATATCATAGAGCATACCTACCTTATCCGCTGGCGTTACAAACTCGCCCACCTCTACATCCAGTGTCCCAAGCACCCCTTCCCGTGAAGCGCGCAGGTCTGTTTTTTTAAGCTCTTCCTCCGCGGATTTTACCTCTACCTCTGAAGACCTGGCCTGGAGCTCAGCGCTCTTTGCTTCTAACTCCACCTCTTCCAGTTTTGCCTTTATTATGCCGCCTATCTCATAAAGTTTTTTATGTATCTCCAGTTTCTTCTGATTCGCCAGGGCCTGGGTCTTGGCTGATTCTAATTTATTCTTCGCGTAATCCAGCCTTAATTTCGCGTCCTTTTTATTGAGGCTGGCTATAATATCCCCCTCGTTTACCACATCCCCCTGCCTGGAATTAATAGCGTCTATCACGCCGTTCATCTCGAATTTAAGCTGTATCTCCTGCGCCCCTTTTATAGTTCCCATAACAGGCAGGTCGTCTTTAAAATCTGTCACTGCCACTTTGTAGCATCTCACAGAGACTGCCTCTGCCTGAGGAGGTTCCTGCGAGGCCGCTTCAGGAGATTCTTTTTTCTGGCCGATGCCCTTGACCATCTCCATGAGATTTTCTTTTTTAAATCCTGTTTTCTTAAAAATAGACCTGCCCCACATAATACCGAACACCACCACCCATAAAGCTATGAAACCTATGAGTATCGCTTTCGCATTTTTTTTCATATGCTCCTCTATCTTCTCGACTCTGCTATCTCAATATGCTCTCGTGACCGCTCGAAGAATAATACTGTTCGAGCGGACGCCGTAAGCTTCTTGCGAGAGCAAAGTCGAGAACTATTTTACATTCGCCAGTTTGAAATTTTCGTCATCAATAAACAAACTGAATCCGGTTGCCTTGTTTAATTTTGCCAGAGACTGAAGCAGGCTCCCAACCGCCTCTAAATAATAAGACCTTTCATCTGTCAGGCTTATGTGCGCCTGTATCAGTTCTGAAAGCGACATCTCGTTTAATTCTGCCCTGGCCTTGGCGATCTTAAGCTCCTCCTCTTTATATTTTACCTTGTTGATGTTCGTCGCTATCTGCGCCTGGCCTTTTTTATAACCAAGGAATGTCTCCTTCACCTCTTTAAAGATGCTGTCTTTTAACTGATCCAGCTCATCCTGCGCCTTTTTAAAACCTATCTCCGCGGATTTTTCTTCGGAAAAATGCTGGATATTGTCCAGAAGGCCGAGCTCAAACGCCTTGCTCACAGACTCTGTCCTTGTTGACTGGCCGTGTTTCTGGCTTGTTTGATCCTTTGTATATGTCACTGCGGCTGTATTGCCTCCTAAAGGCTTTGTAACCTTAAAACCCAGATACCAGTCATCTGCCATGTTCAAGGATTCGCTCTGGTATGCGCCCCCTGACTTTCCATACGTGCCTGTAAGGTCCACCTTTAATTGATTTTTAGACTCTACTATTTTACGTTCATAATCGCTGAACTCTTTCATGTATTCTCTCATCTTTAAATCAGGCCTTGCCTTAAAAGCCAGGTCCATACATTCATCCAGAGACACGTCCACCATAACAGGTTCCAGGTCTTTTTCCGTGTCTACGTCTATGATTTCCAATGCCTTTTCAGAACTGCCCATATTAACTGCCTGAGACAGGGCAAGTTTTGCAATGGTCAGCTCGTTTTCGCTTGATATGATCTGATAATTTATCTGCTGTACCTGCGTCTCCACCTGCATAAACTCCGCCCTGGTAATAAGCCCTGCCTCAAACCTTTTTTTAGCTATGCTGAATATGGCCTCTGTATCCTCCTGCAGTTTATGCTGCAGCTTCACATCCATCTTGCTGACCATGTATGAATAAAACGCCAGCTCCACCTCAAGCCTCAAATCCTGCAGGACCTTATCGTAATTAGAGGTGGATGCCTTCATGCTGGTTATTGCCTGCTCAACCGCGTACCTGAGTTTCCAGCCGTAATAAAGCGGGTATTCGAATTTCAGCTTATACTCCTTGTCTGTAAAATCCTGCGTCGAGGCAGTGGTTTTTCCTGTGGTCTCCGCGTAATTTAAACTGGCTGCTGGATAAAGCGCCCTTCTTGCCTCCCGTATCTTAAGCCTGGATAATTCCATTTCATCCTGGGCGATCTTCGCAGCCATGTGATTTTCCAGCGCTATATCCACTGCGCTGTTCAATCCTAAATTAGCAATTTTTCCTTCCTGCCGCTTTTCGCCAGGATATTCTGATATTGTTCGAGCGAGTCCAGGCGCCGAAGGCGTCTGGACGAGTCGAGAACTATCAACATCAAATATTATCGGCACATCTATCCACAGATCCTTTTCGCCTAATTTTTCAGGAAACGGCTGATATCTTTCATAAGTCCAGGCTGTTTTCAGGCATAGATTATCCAGGTCAGGATTGCCGCTGGATTCAGACACATAAACATCCTTAAGCTCTCCCCAGGGAGAAAGTAAAAGCTTCAGTTTTACCTCGCCATTGGAGTTATATAGAATAGATGGATCTGGGCTGGGTATGATCCTGGATATGTCCTTGGATAAATCTGTGATATATTGTATTATATCTTCATTAGGCTGGCTGTAGATTGATGATACGGTAGGACTTATTGCTGTAACTATAATAATTACAAATAAATATAATAATATCGCGTGTTTTTTACGCATCCCTTCTCCTGTTTGGAGAAGTATATCATATTATTAATATATTGTCAAATGATACGGTTATTTTACAAACAACTTTACGAAAATATCCCTTATCAGGCCTCTTTTCGTCTTTCTTCGCTTCGTCTTTCGATTTCCCGTCTTTCTTCGCTTCGTCTCTCTTCGCTCCGTCTTTCTTCTCTCCGTCTCTCGACCTGCTTACGAGTGTCATGTGCCCTGGCTTCTGAGATGTCAAAGGTCATAATAATGAAGATAGCGGCTAAAGAGGTCACGATCGGTATGCCGATATCGCAGAGCCGCATATAAAATAAAGTTTGAGTTGTTTGGTTGGCGCCTAAGGCGATATTGAAACCGGTCACATTAAGGAGGATCCCGGCCAGGAGCGATGCGCCTGCCATTCCCAGTTTTACTATCCACCAGTAAACAGCGCCATACATACCTTCTCTGCGCGTTTCGGTTGTAAGTTCGTCAAGGTCGCAAACATCGGCTATCATAGAACCGACCAGTGTGAAGAGCGATCCCAGGCCAAACGCTATGAATGGGGCGGCGACGAGCAGTAAGTATGGATGTTCGGGGCTATACCCTATCCATTTCAAGGCGTAACCGATGATGGAAATGGAAATGGTGATAAAAAAGGTGTTTCTCTTCCCGATCCTTGTGGAGATCCATGTGGTTAAGAAGATGACACAGAAAGTGCAAATGGAACTGAGCGATCCAAACCACCCAAGCAATGTCCCGCCTTTAGAATAATCGCCATGATACACATAGAAGAAAATAACATAGGCGGAGAAGGCGGAGGCGAGCATGAATCCGTTGAAGATCAAGAATGTTACCGCGCAAAGCTTGACAAATGGACGATTTTTTAGAGTAATCGCGAAACCGCTGAAGAAGTCTTTCATATTATTAACAAAACCCTTTATTGCTTTAGGTTTCGGTAACTTGCCGAAATGCTCTTTGTTGAAAATAGCCGGGAGTATGCCGCCAAACAGGATAAAGGCGCCAATGACCATGGCGAGGATCCGCGCTCCGTGGACAAGATCTATGAACATATTCTTATTATCCATGATCTTGAAGAACCAGGGCGCGATCACCCAGGCAAACTGAGCGATAAAGTTAGACGCCCCCTGAAGCCGGGTCCGCTCATGATAATCGGGCGTCATTTCATACCCTAGCGCGATCCA
The DNA here is from genome assembly GCA_030691625.1 of Candidatus Omnitrophota bacterium. GTDB lineage: Bacteria > Omnitrophota > Gorgyraeia > Gorgyraeales > Gorgyraeaceae > UBA10183. Next base: position 4,087 of record JAUYDX010000018.1, read on the forward strand.
TGGGATTGAATAAAAGGTAAAGCCGATCAGAAAGAGGACCTGGACCCCCAGGAAATACCAGAAATAAAAAGATTGGCTGTGTCCATGATAGAGCTGGAACATTATCGCGTATAAAAGTCCCGCGGAAATAGCTCCACAGAATATAAAAGGCCTGCGGCGTCCCCATCGGGTTCGGGTATTATCTGAGGTGTAACCGACGAAGGGATCTATGACGGCATCTATAATGCGGGGAATGGTCCCAATGAGGCCGACCAAGGCGGGATTCATGCCTAATCCGAGGTTCAAAATAATGACCATCGATCCAAGCGCAGCTGCCTGGATGTTATTAACAAGTCCTCCAATACTGTATATGGCTTTTTGAAAAATAGGAATTCGATCTTCGCGGGCTGTTACATGGCGGGTTGACTGACGCCTTTCTTGCGGCATTAACTACCTCCTTATTCTAAAATACTTATAAATAACAATAGGGTGGTATTATAACAGAAAAATCCGGTGAGCACAATATTATTAATCTATAGCTATTCCCCAAACAACTTGACACTTGTGACATTGTTTCAAGTGTAAAGTTGTTTAGGCTTGCACAAATATATCCCTTATTACAACGCTTGGCGCAACGCTTCTGGTTTTGAGGATCCGCTAATACCGAGCCTCTCTTTTAAAATAGACAAGGCTTGGGCTGTACCAGAAACGTTATATTTTCCTTTGACATAACCCAATAATCCATAAAGGCTTTTTCCTGCAATAGCTCCTTTGTAAAAATCTGTTGTGTTTAATTCTTTCAACTCTTTTTTCCGCGCTTCTGCAAGTTTACTTACAAACCCCTGCCATATTTTAGCATTGCCTGTTATTTCAGGATCAGTTCTCGGCCATTTAATTCTGCCTTTCTGGAATACCTGAAATGCCTCATTAAAATTCGCATACGGTACAGACCTTTTTGTCTCTTTATTTAGCTCTGGATTCATTAGCCCTAATTTTATTATAGGTTTTTTCAATCTTTGCATTGCTTTAGTATGCAATTGACAAATCCGGCTTTCGTTAACCTTAAGCACCTCGCCTATCTCCTTCATAGTTAATTCTTCGCAATAATAAAGATCTAAAACCAATCGCTCTCTTTCTGGAAGCTCGTCTATTAAAGCCGCAAGTATCGCTTTTAATTCCTTCTTACTAACTTCATCTTCCGGTGAAGGGATATCTGCCGCGACGTCAATATTTGTATCAGCGCCGGATTTAGTATCTGGAAATCCATGGTCCAAACTTTGTATATCTGCGCCATTAATTCTATTTTTTATACTTGCAAGGAAATCCACATCCATGCCCACAGCGCGGGCTATTTCCTCATCAGTAGGCTGTCTGTCAAATTCAGCTCTTAAGCGAGCTGTTTCTTTATTAATTTTTTTGCTTTTTTTGCGCAGTGTTCTGGGCACCCAATCTAATCCGCGAAGAGAATCTAACATTGCTCCCCTTATTCTCCACTCTGCGTAGGTGTTAAATTTCACACCCCGGCCAGGATCAAACTTGTCAAGAGCGTCAATAAGGCCGATAATCCCTGCGGAAATAAGGTCGTCCATCTCAACAGCATGATGCGGAAGTTTTCTACCTATTCTAGTAGCAATATATTTAACTTGCTGGAATCCCTCCATTATCATGACATCTCTTTGTTCTCCAACTCCATTATATACACCTCTATACCGCTGGACTGATTCTCCGCCATTAAAATCTGACGGTTTTCTTAACCTGGAAATTCCAGGCACTTCTATGGCGCAGGCAATATTGTTCAATAAAAATACGCTGGCTATTATTAACGACGCAATCCTGAAATCTAATACTTTATTAAACTTTAACATAATTTTGGCAAAAAAATAGCGCTCTTAAATAAAGACAGCCATTTCCATACGACAAAGTTTACACTTTGACATTGTCAAAGTGTAAACTTAGAGGACTTCTCGACTCTGCTCACATGATATGCTCTCACGACCGCTCGAAGAATATTGTTCGAGCGGACGCAGCGCTTATGCATGTACGCCTAGTCGAGAACACCATCTTTGAACTATGCCTGGACGAAAATGTCCCTTATTACAACGCTCGCTGCTCCAAGCGCCACAGAGTCCTCGCCTAATCTGGCTGGGATTATCTTCACAACATTCGCGGGCTCTTCAAAAGCCCATTTTCTGACAGTCCTCCTGAGCGGCTCTAAAAGAAGGCTTCCTGCTTTTTCAATGCCTCCGCCGATTACCACTATCTCCGGGTTAAATAAATTTACCAGATACGCGATCCTGATGCCCAGGTTAACAGCGCCATCTTCCAGAAGCTCTATCGCAAGGGTATCCCCTGCCTTCGCGGCTTCTATGATATGATCCACTGTCATGTTGTCTATCTTATTCCCGCAGTATTCCATGATCTTTGTCTTTGCGCCGTCTTCTTTTATGAGTTTTTTCGCCTGGCTTACCAGTCCCAGGTCAAGGCCTGCCGGCAGGAGAAAAGACATATTTTTCGAAAGCTGCAGATATTCCCCGTTCCTCGGATAATTGATCCTTATCTCTCCCGCGCTGCCTGATGCCCCGCAATACATAGCGCCTTTTATAATAATACCGCTGCCTACGTCAGAATACATGTAAACCACATCCTGCACGTCCATCGGGAGCGCGTGCATCTTTTCCCCGAAAGACGCGAATGTGGCGTCGTTCCCTATAAAAGACGGGAAACCGAATCTCTGCTCTATCATGCCTTTTATGGATATGTAGCTTGTCCTTATGCCGTTCTTGGTGGAATCCCTGACCGTCCCCAGGTGCTCGTCTATGACCCCGCCTATACCAATGCCCACGCCTTTTATCTTATTTTTGTCCACGCCTTTTTTCTTTATCAACTCGTCTATAAGTTCCAGCGAGCCTTCTATGACCTTGTCCATGGTGTCTTTTGTCCTGAGTTTTTTAATCCTGGTCAGCACCTTGCCGGAAAGATCAGTCACGACGCCTATCATATTCGCGCCTGAGGCGTCCATGTGGCCCAGATCAATGCCTATCGCGTACGCGCTGTCGTGGTTTAATTTCACAAGCGTAGGTTTTCTGCCGCCTGTGGAAGCCTCCATACCGCCCTCTGACACAAGGTTCTTTTCAATGTAGGCGTTTATGTAATTGGAAACAGTCACTATGTTCAGATCCGTGACCTTTGAAATGTCCGCCCTTGTGATAGGGCCGTTTCTGCGTATGAGTTCCAATATCGAGAAATTTTTCCTCTCGTGGTCTGAAAATGTATAACTGTCGTACATCCTGCCTTTCCTGATAGTCATATTTACCTCCCTCCCATATTGTTCGAGCGAGTCCGCCTAGGCGGACAAGTCGAGAACTATTTCAGTTAAAATCTTCCGTTATAGTAAATACGCAGTATATGCTGCGTATCAAGTGTCGGATAAAAATCCCCATATGGGCTCGCTACATAATACCATAATGGAGAACCCGTCATTGAACCTTCTCCGAACTGGATCACCAGCTGTCCGTATTCGTTTACATTATAATCAAACTCCATAAATACATTATGGTGGTCCTGATATTTTAAATCCCCGCTGGTATTCAGCCTGTAAAGATTATACGCCTTTGAAAAAGTGTATTTCAGAAAACCTGTGAGCTTTTTATTGAATTCATACTTTAAAGCGGCGCCGAAATGGTTCATGTTATCGTCTATGCTCTGGCTGAATTTAAAATCGTTCTTTGTGTAATCCAGCTCTATGCCAAGCCTGGGCATTGGTCTCAGCGAAATGCCGGTCCTGTATATATTAAACCTTTCATAAGGCGGCAGGTCAAAATAGCCCTGGTTATATAAATAATAAAACTTTTCCGTATAATATTTTCCTTCTATATACTCTCCGGGCGCGCCTGTGAATGAGGTTTCTTTTAAAAGCCCCCTGGGATTATTACCTGTCGCGATGGTAAAATCATTTGTATTTTCATATACGCCAAAAACGCTTATCCAGTCTTCAGGCGCGTATTCCAAGCCGGCTGAATATGTTGAGAGAGACGGGTCTTCTCCGTCTTTTATAGAAGAATTCGCCAAAAACTCCCCTGTATCAGCGTCATATTGAGTCGGGTCTATTCCGCCTTTTGTCTTTGGAAGGTCATGGTATATGAATAAAAGCTTTGATGTCCAGTCTTGATTAATCTTAAACGTATTTTCTTCTCTCGCTACCCCTTCCACATATTTACCGTCACTATCCCTGACCCACCTATAATCTATAAGATTATCTGTCCTCCCGTCCATTGCCTCTTTTGTCTTAAGCCTGAAATTTATTGCCTGCCTGCCTGTATCTACGCCATTTCCTATCCTGAACGGGTCTATGTCGTCATACTTCATTGGGTCAGAGCCCCAGCTTGTGTATTCGAGAGGCTTTTTAAAATGTATGTGCCTGCCCCAGAACTGGTCCTGCCTTGTTTCTTTGTAATTAGTAAGGCCTGCGTCAAAACCTTTATCCATATGCGTGACAGCAATGCTTGCCTCTCCGACGCCTGTCTCCTGTTTTAGTCCGATATGGCCGATAGCGCCGTTCTTCTCTATCTTGTAAGAACTGTTTCTGTCGTCCGAACTTTTGCTCATGCCGACTTCGCCTACTATATTAGTGCCCTCGGTTAGATCATAACTCATATCCACGCTGTATACATTGTTAATAGAGTCTGTTTTTCCATTCTTATAACCTACCCTGAACGTATCTGTGGTCCCGAGCATAAAATTATCGGTCAGTTGGCTCTTCATCCTCAAGGCGCCTGGCAAAGCGGTAATCTCATCGTAATCCTGCCATAAACTTTTAGGCGCGGCTAACGTTAATCCCAGATTAGTATTATCAGAGACATCGCCTTTAAAAGAAAAACCTCTTAAGGCCGTCAGTCTCTTAACCTCGCTGTCTCTTGTGAAAAATGATAAATCCTTGGACCATTGGCCTCTCCAGTACCGGGTAGGGATCCAGCCATTATTTTCATTGCCTGGCAGCCAGTCATCCAGCCACGGGCTTGGTTCCCAGTATATGTGGTGATTGGACAGGCCCATAGGGTCATCAGAGCTAAGCGCCTGGTTTTCTAACGCGAGCGGAAATACCCTTAAATTATGACTATCTCCTTTGACATCGAACCATAATTCCCTCACCGGCTGAAAGGTATAATCTATCTCCTGTTCAGGTATTGAAAACTTGCTGAAGTCTGTGCTGTAGGCCTCGCTCCACAATGAAAACGCAGGGATTTTATCGTCCCTGACTTTATATTCTCCTGCGTTAACCAGGCGTCCGTAATCAAGCGAATAATATTTCTCGTTAATAGTACTCCTTGTGCCGGACCAGTATTTAAGTTCCAGCTCTACCCTGTCCAGCGTGTCATCGCTGGTGACAGTAAATTTTTTTGTCTTACCGGTAAAACTCCAGGGGTCCACAGTAATATCTGAATGAAAATTCAACCCGCTATCTTTAGGGTTTGTGTCAAATACAACCTTAAGCCTGTCATAGACCCTGGTATCATATGTATTTGTCTTTGGGAAATCATGGTCTATCATCCTGAAATTGCGCTCATTGTAATCCCCATTGGCCTGTTTCCATATGAAGTCATCTCCTGTCACGCCAATCGCCATCTTATACTCTCCTCTTATTTTAGGCGTATTGTCTTTGGCGGGATCACCTTCAGGCGCCATATATTCCTCTGTATATTCTTCGGGACTATCATATCCGTCTCCAGGCGGCCCCAGATCAGGGCCCGGTTCATTTTCGTATTGGTCTAACTGGTCCCGTACCTCGGCATACGATTTAAAACCGCCTCCTGATTCCCTTTGAAATTCGCTTGTGTCCTGATAAAAATCCAGCCTGCCTTTTTCCCGCATCCTTATCTCTGCGTTAACAAGATCCAGATACCCTTGCGCCTCGTCATTTCTGGGATCCAGCATCACAGCTTGTTCAAGCGTTTCCTGCGCCTCGTACAGTTTTCCTTTGTGGTAATAATCTATGCCCTTACTGTACAGCCCGAAACTCTCAGCGATGTCCTGCTCCTGGGCATACGCGCCGGCAATACAACAATATAAAAATATAATAATTAAGCTTACTATTACTTTATACATATCTTTATTTCCAAAGCTCCTTTACCTTAAAGTATGCCTTGGTAGGTATGCGTTCGTCAAGTCCGCCCAGCTTATTTTTTTTAAGCTCGCATACCCCCCACCACTCCTCATTTATGTTCATGTTCTGCGGCGCCTTTATGTCAAAATAATACGCGCCGTTTGACCAGCTTGCGCCTGTATCGTGCACGCCCCAGGCATAGGCGTCGTTTTCTTCGAGTTTCCACCACTCGTCTGTCCATTCAAACACAAAACATCCGATAGAATTCCCTATCCCGTTCCCGATAAATGTATTTTTTTCAACCTCTTTCAATTCCGCTTCTATAAATTCTGCCTGGACAGCCTGGTTTTCTTTTTCCAATAACGCGTCATATCTATCGCAGCCAAGTTCTGTTATAAGAATCGGCTTGTCGAATTTTTTCTGCGCCTCCCTGAAAAAACTCCCGAAAGATTTGCCTCTATATATAGAACAGGCCACTATGTCAATATCAGGCGTGACTTCCTTGGCTACTTCTATATCAGTGAGTTCGGCATTAGCCAGCGCCACAGGATGATTGGGGTCTATCTCGTGGATCTCTTTTGCGATTTCATTCACAAAGGAATAATAAAATCTCGCCCTGGCCTGCCTTTTTAAATACGGGTCATCCAGTTTTTCTATCTCGTCTGTAGTCCATAGATTCGTGCTTTGCGGGCCGAATGAAAAAGATACATTATTCTCATTCCCCAGTATCCATAACAAAATCCCTTTTTCGTCTTTATAAGTCCTTACCATATCCAGGACATCTTTTTTGACCCTTTCTCTGAAAAGAGGGTCCACATAATTCGGGTCTTCCCAGAATCCGAGCCAATGCCCTATTACCACTCTAATCCCGAATATATTATACAAATCTCTTATTGTTTCTTTTGTATTCTTTACATGTCTGCCTGGCTGGTAGACCCTTATGGTATTCACGCCTGCCTGTTTCATGAGCTCCCCGTCCACCATGTGCGGCTTTAAGGAATCGCTCCAGAGATCATATTCATGATTCTGGCCTATAGGCACAGGGTTGTAGACCATACCTTTAATAATATAAGGCTTGTTATTCACGGCCAATTGAAAACGTTTTCCCTCAAGGGTTTTTATATAAACCTTGTCCGCGCCTTTTATGCGGGAAAATGTAAATATTAAAGCCGAAGCTATTAAGACTATTGATATTCCTAAAATTATGGCAATGGTTATTTTTTTCATATATTAATTCTCGACTCGGCCTTCGGCCTCGCTCGAATAATATCCATTATTGTTCGAGCGAGCACCGCAGGTGCGAGTCGAGAACCACCCTTTAAATTTATTCGTACTTTATGTCGTCTAAATAAAACACCGCTCCTTCTGGATTGACATCTATGTTCGTGGCCCAGCAGAACCCTCCGCTTATATAGCTCAGATCTTTTCCGCTCAGGTCTATTTCATATTTCTTCCAGTCCTGGGTCAGCATCACAGGCCCGATCCCTGCTATGTCTGAATCAGGATAAAGGCCTGTTATTCCGCCTAGCTTGAACTCTTCTATCCTCTCTTCGCCCTTTGCGCCCCTTGCCCAGAATGTAAGCTTTGTGGCGCCTGTCAGGTCAAACCCGCCTTTTTTATCGCCCCAATTATTTGCAGGGCTCTGCCAATACATGCCTGCCCATCTTGCGCCCTGGCTCACTGCGTTCGAATAGGTCGCCTTTATGCAGGTGGTTCCGCTGTGCGGGTTGTCAAAACTTGCTGTCTCTATCTTCACATCAGAATAATCGCCCATGTAGCCGGCAGGTATATAATGATTATCAGGGGCTTTTGCGTCTGTATACACATTGAACCCCTTAAAACCTGTTACCGCTGCCATGGTTTTTTCCGCTGAAGAAGAGGCGGTACCATACACGTCCTCATCGTCATAGGAATAATTTGTTTTTGCCGACTTCTGTGCGTCTTCAGGCGCAATAGACTTTGCCTCCGGCTGTTTCGACCCGCCGCAGCTTGCTATGCTGAAAACCACAAGTCCGGCAACCAACAACAGTGTTAAGCTTAAGCTTTTTTTCATCTTCTCCTCCCCTAAGTTTTAAGTTCTCGACTCGGCCACTTCGTGGCCTCGCTCGAACAATATTGTTCGAGCGGACATATTGGTCAACCATGTTCGCCCAGTCGAGAACTATTGTTTTTAAACCTCTCCTGCCTTTAACTTTAAACTATACGACCCACCCCCTTTCATTTACTCCAAATCTCCTTGTAAGTAAAATAAGATTTCCTCAATTGCCTTAGAAACGGGCTGGATTTCCCGTCACCCTGGCTCGCAACGCCAAGCCACTCCTCGTAATTCCATCCGTCAGGAAAAGGGCCTGACCAGTTTCTTTTCGCGTCATGTACACTAGGCTCATACGCCTTCCACCATTCGTCAACCCATTCAAAAAGCATCCCGCCTATAGAGTTCCCCGCGCCGGGACTGCCAGCCAAATTATACGCGATGTCCTGCCACGCATTTTTAAGGTATTCTGCCTGAGCATTTTCAGCGGCCTCTTTGGATTTCCCTTCCATGTATGCGGGACAGCCGTATTCCGTTACCATAACAGGTTTACCCCATGTATCTTTCGCGTTCTCCCAGAAACTCGCGCCAAACCCGTATTTGCCTCTGTATGCGTTTGAACCGTATATGTCCACGCTAGGCGCGAGGCTCGCGCATATATCCAGAAATGTAAGATCTCCATTGCAGATCCCCACCGGATGGTCCCTGTCCATAGACTTTATCATCTGCGCGATTTCGTTCACAAAAGAATAATATGTCTTGGGATCCTTTTTCGCGTTATTCGCTACCCCGTAATTATTCTCATTCCCAAGCATCCAGAAAAGCACATACGGCTCGTCTTTAAACTCCTCCACCATCTTTTTGACGCTCTCCAGCATATTCTTCCTGTGCTCAGGATTTGCGTAATCCGTTCCTTCGTACCAGCCTGCGCCTGAACCCACTGTATACGCGCCCAGAAGATCCCCCATTATCACCATGATGCCGTAACGCTGATACATCTCCTTTAAAAACTCCTTGTTTGAGGCGTGATGATAAAACCTGATTGTATTGCATCCCATTTCCTTTAATAATTGAAAATCACCCACTGCCTTTTCATCCGGATCCTGCTTGTTGTTTAAATTCTTATCCACCCACGTGTCATAAGGCCCGTCTATCTTTCCGTTTTTATTGTAGTCCGCCTGCATCCAGTCATCCATAGTGCTTTCGTCAGGGCTCTGTCCGATTTTGCTCGGGGAATACGCCATACCCTTTATGATATAAGGCCTGCCTTCCACCCTTAACTGCCAGTGGCTGTTTTCGTATTTCACAAGGTCCACTTTTCCGTCGCCTATCTGCCTTACTACCCTGCCTTTTCTCGCGGCGGAGTACTTGAACAAATTATTTTTTACCCTGCTTAAAAAATCTATTTTCCTGAGTTCTCCCGGGTTAACAACGAATCTGTCATTTGTGATAGTGTCGTCAAAACCGTTCTCCACCTTTATCCTGGCGTCCCTGATCTCCATCTTAAGCTCAGGATGGCTCCTTAATAAAAAATCTATCCTGTCTATGGCTACCTGGGCTATGTACCATGGCGTACGAAAATAAGTCCAGCCCACTGATTTAGGGAAATTCACCGCTATAGCGTAGTACGCCTTTATAGCCTGCGTTAAAAGCCCGGATTTCTCAAGGTTTAAGCCGATGTAAAATAAACGCAGGCCTGGCGGCTCAGGCGCGCCGGACCATTTATAAAAATTTGCCTCCAGGTCGTCTGTATTCACAAAATCCCAGTGGTTTCCTTCCAGCCTGCCTTCGTCCCTGGCCTTTTTATAGCGCGGATCCCAGTTTACGCTTGAGGTGTTGGGGTATATGCCCTCTCCCGTGGCCTGCGACAGGCCCTCCTGATCTTTTATGATATACGCGTATTTATCAGTGCCTGCATTTTTAAAATATCCGTATCTTTTATAATTTACAATTGCCTCTTTGCCTGGATCGTAAAGGGTAATGGTTGTAGCCGGCCTTTTTACTATTCTCCCTCTCCCATTTATGGGAGAGGGCTGGGGTGAGGGTTCTTCAGCCTTTTTCTCTGATTTTTCTATGCTCGCCTGGCTTTTTTCCTTTACGCTCCAGTACCAGCCTCTCGGATCCCAGTTTTGCGCGTAGCTGTATTCCTGGATAGCTGTATTAAAAGCTTTCTTTGCCTCATCTATCTTTCCCTGCGATAGATACGCTTCGCCCTGGATAAAAAAACTTGTCCCTACGGCATTTAACGTCTCATATTGTTCCATTACGTCTGTGGGAGGAAGGCCTGTCAACAAAGCCTGTTCTTTTTTAGCTTCTTCCGAATACGCCTTTATACATTTATCAGTCCAGTAAAATGTCTTTTCGTAATCCTTTGCTCCCCATGCCTCCCATGCGCGGACAATCATGTCCTTGGGGGAAAGTGTTTCTTCGGCATAGGAAGCTTCCGCAGACCAAAGACCAAAGACCAAAGACCAAAGACTTGCAATTACAATTATCTTTCTCATCTTCCTCTATCAACTTGACATTGAGACAATGTCTCCGTGTCAAGTTGTTCGTCTTAGCCTACTATTGCGCTGGCTGTTATACCCTTAACAATATGCCTCTGCATCAATAAATATACCACTATTATCGGCAAAGCGGTAATTGTCATGCCTGCCATTAAAAGAGGGTACTCTGTGATGTGAGTGCCTTGGAATATCATAAGGCCTCTTTGCAGAGGCATGAGGCTCTTCGTTGAAAATATCAGCGTAGCGAGTTTATACTCGTTCCATACATTAAGGGAATTAAATATCACTACAACCGCTATCGCGGGCCTTGCGAGCGGAAGAGCCACGTTCCACCATATCCCTAATCTCGAGCATCCGTCCATGCGCGCCGCATCTTCCAGTTCCACTGGCATCTTGTCAAAAAAAGTCTTTAAGAGGTATATGCTTAAAGGAAGCCCGACATTTATCATGCACAGTATATACCCTATTCTCGTATTTACAAGATGCAGTTTTGTCATAAGTACATATAGCGGCACGAAACTTCCCGGAAGAGGTATCATCATGGCCGCAAGAAACATGTAGAAAAATATATTTTTACCCGGGAATTTAAGCCTTGAGAACGCGAACGCGGCAAGCGAAGAAATGATCACTATGCCGGAAACAACTGTTATCGTATAAAACAGGCTGTTGATAAAATACATATTAAACCCGCCCTTGGTCCATGCGGAATAAAAATTTCCCCACATTGGATTTCTTGGAAAAAGGCTCATGTCTGAAAAAATAGTCTGCTGGGTCTTGAGGCTTGACCCCACCATCCATAAAAGCGGAAAAAGACACGTAATCGACACCATGATCAGTAATATGTGTATCACGCTGTCTTTTAAAAATCTCTCCATTTTATATTTCGCGCCTTCTTTCATTTTTTCTTTCCCCTTTGTCCAACTTCGCAAGTTGCCCAATTGGGCAACTTGCGAAGTTGGACAGGTCTATGCCTGTTTCATGTACTTGGACAGTTTTATCTGCACAAAAGATATTGCCAGAAGCGCTGCGCCAAACATGACCCCCTGACTGCACGCGTAACCGAACCTGGAAGACCCCACCATTGACTCCAGGATCCTTGTGACAGGCACCTCTGTGTGATATCCGGGCCCGCCGTTTGTCATTGAAAGTATCAGGACAAATACCTGCATTGTGCCAAGCACTGTCAGGATAGAAACCAGTATGAATACAGGCACCATTAAAGGCATGGTAACATTTTTGAACATCTGCCAGCCTGATGCCCCGTCTACCTTAGCTGCCTCGTACAGCTGTCTGGGAATAGTCTGTAAACCTGCCAGAAAAATTATAAATCCCCATCCGAAACCTTTCCAGCAGTGTATAATAGCCACGCACGTAAGGGCTGTCTTTGGATTCGAAAGCCAGTCAGTAACAAGGCTTGAAAGCCCCGCAGATGTGAGCCAGTAATTCAAAAGCCCGTAATTCCCGTCATATATCCATTTCCACACAAGGCCCACCACCACCTCTGAAAGAACAGGCGGCAGATAAAATATCACCCTGTAGATATTCCCGCCTTTTATATCCCTGTCACACGCGAGCGCAAGCATTAGCGCGAGCGCGTTCTGGAACGTGAGCGCTATCAGAGTAATGTAACCTGCCTGCATCATCGCGCCCCACCAGATCTTGTCCTGGAATAATTCTATGAAATTCCTGAAACCTATGAAAGTTTTCGCGAAGTCAAACTGCGCTATGCCGTCCCACTGGCAGAGCGACAATGTAAAGACCTTGTAGAACGGATAGATGTAGAAAATAGAGAATATCAAAACCGCTGGTAATATGAATAAATAATTTTGAAGAACTGCCTTGGCGCGCATATTATTCATTGGTTCTTAGCCATTTCACGTTCCTTAACCGCCTGCACTTCTCTTGCCAGCTGTTCAGGGGTCTTCTCGCCTATAATGATAGACTGTATGCCCTTATCAAACGCCTCTATGACAATAGGCGACTCCGATACGCCCCACACGTTCGGATGAGTGGCGTTATCCATGGCGTTCGCGAACTGTGAAAGCGCCATAGGCATATCTTTTAAACTATATTTATTAGAAGGCAGGCCTTGCGTCTCTTTTGAAAGGAAAACTTGCTGAGGCGCGTCTGTCAACCATTTTAAAAAATCTACTGACGCTTGAATGTCCTTAGACTGCTTATTCACCATAAAGCTGGATCCTGCCCCGCCCCAGATGGCCATAGGATATTTATCAGAAACTTCTGGAGGAAGCATGGCCCCGTAATTCAGATTCGGGTTCATGCCTTTATAGACATTGACGCACCACGATCCGTTAAACGCAAAGGCAGCCCTGTTATTGGCAAAAATCTGTTCCGCAGTTTTATTCACCATGGTGACTATGCCGCTCGCGAGCGCGCCCTCGTCTCTCATCTCGCGGAATAAATCAAAAACCTTTACCCAGTCAGGATCCGCATAAGAAACCTTGCCGCGTATAGTATCAAGGATCTTGTCTTTACCCATTATGTTAAACGCGTAATTGGATGCAAAGCAGTCTATCATCCAGGTCTCGCCCCATCCGCTTACCAGGCCCTGCATGCCTTTTGCCCTGAGTTTTCTTGTTACCTCTATCAGATCCTTCCATGTCTTCGGGGGCTTATTAACACCCACAGCCTCTAATAAATCCTTATTGTAAAGCATCTGGATGTTTGTAACGTCTATTGGCGCGCCGTATATGCCGGGCTTTACCCCGAAGCTGTTATCCTGTTCAAATTCATTGACAGCGAGGGCCTTGGCAAATAACTTATTCTTCCACGCCCCGTTATCCCTATTCATCTCCTCTGTCAGGTCATAAACATAATTAGATTTTACAAAACTCGCGAAATCCCTTTTTACTCCCAGGACTCCGAATATATCAGGCAGGGTGTTTGTCTGGGCAGCTGCCCTTACTTTTTGGGTATACGCGTCTGAAGGGGCGTAAAGTTCGAGATCAACCTTTATGCCTTTTTCAGTTTCATATCTTTTTGCTAGCTCCAGAAAAGCGTCTTCCCTGTCGCTCATCCAGTGCCATACTTTTATTGACTTAACCAGGGGCTTTTCTCGGGCCTCCTGTCCGCAGCTCACTAAAAAAACACTTAAAAAAACGATGAACGAAGACGACATAAAAAAAAGACAAAACTTCCTATTTTGACTCTTCATCCTTCTCCGTTCTAATCCCCTCTCCCATTTATGGGAGAGGGTTAGGGTGAGGGTCATTAATTTGCAACGAAAAGCCGGGACACGCCTTCTCCAAACTCAAGCGCGCAGGCGCCTCTGTCCACCCTCACCACCCTTGCCGTGCCGGAGATCCTGGAAAATGGAAAATCCCTTGAATCATCCCTTGGCACTGAAAGGCTTATGTGTAAGTTATCATCCTGGGATATGTTTTTTACATCTACATCTCTTACATATGCCCCATTATAACTTACATTGGAGGTGACTGCCTCTACAGCTTCTTCCTTGCCCTCTCCAGTGATCCGCCTGAGCATCATAGGAAGAGACAGATCCAATCTCTTGGTCCTCCTCTTCTCTACAAAATCGCTCGCCCTCATCTTCGCCTCCTACATATATAGTATATAGTTATACCCTGTATTTCTATTAAGTATAACATACTACGCAAAATTTTAAAAGCTTTTTTTTATCTTTTTTCCACCCGGTGGATTGTAACTCATATTGCGAAAATTTTCAATTAAAAACCCCTGATCTGTTATTTGTAACTTCTGACACCAACTCGCTTGCTGTCTTATATCCCAGTATTTTACGGGGATAGTTATTCATCCAGTTTTCTATCCGTTC
>JAUYDX010000032.1 GCA_030691625.1 Candidatus Omnitrophota bacterium
GAACTCAGGAACGCCAAGATGATCATATGGAACGGGCCGCTGGGAGTATTTGAGATAACAAAATTCTCAAGGGGCACTGAGGATGTGGCGCGGTTTATAGCAGGCTTAAAGACAATAAGCATCATAGGCGGAGGCGATACAGCGAGCGCAATAGCTAAATTCGGGTTAGAGCACGCGATGACGCATATCTCCACAGGCGGAGGAGCATCGCTGGAATACATGGAAGGCAAGGTCCTTCCAGGCGTAGCTGCCTTAAACGACAGATAAAACAACTTGACACTTAAGACAATGTCACAAGTGTAAAGTTGTTTGGGGGTTTAGAAAATGAGAAGACCTATTATTGCCGGAAACTGGAAGATGAATAAGACAGTCGAGGACGCGCTGGATGTGGCTATCGGCCTTAAAAGAAAATTTTACACATTCGGCGAGGCTGATATCGTGATATGCCCGCCGTTTACAGCATTGAGCAAGGTGGGGGATGAGATATCTGATTCGAGCATAATGCTGGGCGCCCAGGATGTGTACTGGGAAGAGGAAGGCGCTTTTACAGGAGAGGTTTCCCCTAAGATGCTGAAGGATGTGAGGGCGAGATATGTGATAATCGGGCATTCTGAAAGAAGGGTTTTATTCGGCGAGACAGACGAGGCAGTGAATAAAAAGGTGAAGGTGGTACTCAGGTACGGGATGATCCCTATAATGTGCATTGGCGAAAGACTGGAAGAAAGGGATAATGGCACGACTTACGAGGTTTTGGAAAAACAGCTCACGAGAGGGCTTAAGGATATTCCTAAAGAAGATGTGGGAAGGATCATTATAGCGTATGAACCTGTGTGGGCAATAGGCACAGGAAGGACAGCTACTCCTCGCGAGGCCCAGGAGGCGCATAAATTTATAAGGGATTTTATAGAGAAACATTTTGAAAAAGAGGCCTCAGTGAAGCTCCGCATTCAATATGGCGGGAGCGTGAAACCTGACAATATAGCGAAACTCATGGCAGAAGAGGATATCGACGGCGCCCTTGTGGGCGGGGCAAGCCTGGACGTAAACACGTTTGTCCAGATAGTGGAAAATTCTATACTATAATTCCAAACAACTTGACACTACTAACATTGTCACAAGTGTAAAGTTGTTGGGAGGGAAAGAGGGGATTTAAATGTATTCTATTTTAATAGTGGTTCACGTGATAATAAGCCTTTTTTTGATAGCGGTAATATTACTACAGGCAGGTAAGGGCGGAGGCCTGTCAGATACGTTCGGCGGATCCCAAATGCAGAATCTTTTCGGGACCAAGAGCACGACAGTGCTCACAAAGCTTACAGCTGTGTGCGCCATAGGTTTTATTATTACGTGCGTTACTCTGGCGGTTATGGCAGGCCACAAGACCAGGTCTATTCTGGATAATGTAAAGATACCCCAGACAGGGACAGAGCAGTCTGCTAATATACCTGTAACACAAGCGCCTCAGCCAGAAGCCCAGGCTCCAGTAGCGCCGGCTGCAGCAGCGCCAATTGAACCAGCGCCACAGGGAGGCACTCAATAAACCAGATATCAAAAATGAAAAATTTACTTATTAATAAAATAGACGTCAAGGCCGCTTTGAAAAGAGCGGCCTTTTTATTTGTGATTTTGGTTTTAATTGGGTTTAGCCCGGATTACGGAGATATGATAGTCACAGGGTCTATAGGAGAACCCAGGACTTTGGTGCCGATCCTGGCATCTGATGGTTCTTCAGGTACGATCTGCGGACTTGTCTTTAACGGCCTGGTGAAATACGACAAGGATTTGAATCTGGCGGGAGACCTGGCAGAGAGATGGGAGGTTTCCCGGGACGGACTGGAAATAACATTTTATCTCAGGAAGGGAGTCAAGTGGCACGACGGAACGCTATTTACTTCAAGGGACGTAGAATTTACCTATAAAAGCCTGATAGATCCGAAGGTGAGGACGCCTTACAGCGGAGATTTTCAGATGGTGAAAAGCCTCGAGGTCATAGACGACTACACGTTGAAGGTTTTATACAAAGAGCCTTTTTCTCCGGGACTTTCAAGCTGGGGAATGAACATAATGCCAAGGCATCTCCTGGAAAAAGAAGACCTTAATTCCACTAAGTTTTCCAGGGCGCCTATTGGCACGGGGCCGTATAAATTTAAGATTTGGAAAACAGGGGAAAGGGTGGAGCTGGTTTCAAATCACGATTATTTCGAAGGCAGGCCTTATATTGACAGGTATGTGTACAGGATAATACCGGATACTGCCACGCTATTTCTGGAATTAAGGGCGCAGGCAGTGGATTATACGTCTCTTACTCCTATACAATTCAGGCGGCAGACAGAGACGAAATTTTTCAAAGAGCATTTCCAGAGGTTTAATTTTCCGAGCTTCGGATACACTTATATGGGGTATAATTTAAACGATTTCAGGTTTAAGGATTTAAGGGTGAGGCAGGCGATAAATTACGCTGTGAATAAGGAGGAGATCATAAAAGGCGTGCTTCTCGGCCTGGGCAGGGTTTCAACAGGGCCTTTTATACCAGAGTCGTGGGCTTACAATAAAGACGTGAAGCCGATAGAATATAATATCCAGAAGGCAAAAGCTCTTTTGGAAGAGGCTGGGTGGCGCGATTCAGATAGCGACGGGATTCTGGAGAAAGACGGAGCGAAGTTTTCATTTACCATCATCACGAATCAGGGCAATGACGAACGCAGGATGACAGCTGAGATAATACAGAAAAGCCTGAAGGCTATCGGCATAGACGTGAAGATAAAGATAATAGAATGGAGCGCTTTTGTAAGCGAGTTTATAGATAAAAGGCGGTTCGAGGCTATTATTTTAGGATGGGGGCTTTCTCTGGATCCTGATATGTACGATATATGGCATTCCTCAAAGACGAGAGAAGGGGAATTTAATTTTGTAGGATACCGTAATAGCGAGGTGGATGATCTGCTTTTAAAAGGCAGGAGGACCTTTAATCAGGAAGAGCGCAAAAAGGTTTACCACAGGATACACGAGATTCTGTATGAAGAACAGCCGTATCTGTTTCTGTATGTCCCTGACGCGCTTCCTATTTTACACGCCAGGTTCAGGGGCATAGAAGTGGGGCCTGCGGGCATAGGCCATAACTTTATAAAGTGGTACGTGCCTCGCAGCGAACAACGTTACGTACGCTAAAGTTGTTTGGGGAGTGAGATGGGAAAGTATGTTTTTAAGAGGATAATGGGGCTGGCAGCGCTTTTACTCGGCATAACTGTGATTACATTCGCGGTGATACATCTGGCGCCGGGGAGGCCTACTGATTTAGAAGCGCAGTTTAATCCAAAGGTCTCAATGGAGGCCAGGGAGAGGATAGCGCATTTATATGGCCTGGATAAACCGCTTCATATCCAGTATATAGAGTGGCTGAAAAGATTCGCGAGGCTTGATTTCGGGATCTCTTTTATGGATTCAAGGCCTGTTATGCAGAAGATCCTGGAGAGGATCCCTATTACTCTCACAATAGAATTATTTTCAGTCATCCTGATACTTTTAATCGGCATACCAATAGGCATAAGCTCAGCTGTTAAAGAAGGAAGTTTTTACGATAAGGCGATGACAGTTTTTGTATTCACGGGCTTTGCTGTTCCGACATTCTGGCTCAGCCTTATACTTATGGATTTTTTAGGCGCGAGGTGGGGGATATTGCCGATATCAGGGATAAAGTCTCTGGAATTCGATAAATTTGGATTCTTTGAGAAGATCATTGATATGTCAAAACATCTGGCGCTGCCTGTACTGGTCTCAGCTTTTGGAGGGCTGGCAGGGATTTCCAGGTATATGAGAAGCAGTATGCTTAATGTCCTAAAGCAGGATTATATAAGGACAGCGCGGGCAAAAGGCCTAAGGGAGAAGGATGTCCTTTACAGGCACGCTCTAAAAAACGCGCTTTTACCTATTGTGACTATTTTAGGGTTATCTGTGCCTGGGCTGATAGGCGGGAGCGTTATATTTGAATCAATATTCAGCATACCTGGTATGGGCAGGCTTTTTTATGAATCAGTCATGTCTAGGGATTATCCTGTCATAATGGGTGTCCTGGTGATAGGCGCGGTGCTGACACTTTTAGGGAATCTACTAGCGGATATTTCTTACGCGGCAGTGGATCCGAGGATAAAATTAGAATAGGAATAGGCCGGTTATGAATAAATTAACTTTATTTGGATTATGTATCGTGGGATTTTTTATGATAGTGGCTGTATTCGCGCCTTTTATAGCCAGGTATGATGCCACACAGATAGATATTGATAATATTTTGACCCCGCCTTCAAGGGCGCATATTTTCGGCACAGACAGCCTGGGCAGGGATTTATTTTCAAGAATGGTTTACGGGGCGAGGATATCCTTAATGGTGGGATTTATAGCAGTGGGGATAGCAGGGGTGATAGGCATAGCGCTTGGCGCAATAGCAGGATATTACGGCAGGTGGCTGGATACAGTAATAATGAGATTTATAGATATAATGCTTTGTTTTCCGACATTTTTCCTGATACTGGCTGTGATCGCGCTTTTGGAGCCGAGCATTTTTAATATCATGGCCATAATAGGCGCTACGAGCTGGATGGGTATGGCGCGACTAATGAGGGCAGAGATATTGAGCCTGAAAGAAAGAGATTTTATATACGCTGAAAGGGCAATAGGCGCGAGCGATCTGAGGATAATAGCCAGGCACCTTATTCCCAATGCAATGGCGCCGGTACTAGTGAGTATTACGCTCGGTATAGCAGGCGCTATTTTACTGGAGTCAAGCCTGAGTTTTTTAGGCATAGGGGTCCAGCCGCCTACGCCGAGCTGGGGCAATATCTTAAGCGAAGGCAAGGCTGTAATGGGCGTGGCGTGGTGGATGATGTTTTTTCCAGGCATGGCGATTTTCATAACAGTGCTGGGGTATAATTTACTGGGCGAAGGTATAAGAGAAAAATTATTAAAATCATAGACCAATGTCCAACTTCGCAAGTTGCCCAGATGGG
>JAUYDX010000091.1 GCA_030691625.1 Candidatus Omnitrophota bacterium
CCTCTCTTTAAAAGTTCTGTTATGACAGCCGATTCTCCGATATCTGCTTTTAGCTTTGTATCCATTATTTATCCCTAGATTTCTTAATATTTCTTACCTCATTCTTAGTCCAATATCTAAACCTGCTTATCTTTTCTCTAGTAGGTTCTTTTATTTTGCCTGTATTAAGCCAATAGAATATAGTGTTCTTGCAGACACCTAGTTCTTTTGCCAGTTGTCCTATTGTGTAATGTTTTTTCATCAATTCTCCTTTTTGGTATATCATACCAAAACTATATAAAATGTCAATAAAAAACGGTAGTTTCTCTTGTTAGAAAAACTACCGTTTAAAGTGGTAGCGGGGTTGGGATTTGAACCCAAGACCTTCGGGTTATGCTTACCACTACAGCTTTCGCTGCTCCGCCATGAATCTTAGCGGATTTGTAGTCTGGACTATACCTTTACCCTTTAAAGGGTACCTATCATCTAGTCTCTACGCCTTCCCTTGAGGTTATTCAAGGGCTTGGTTCGGTATTACCATTTTAAAGGCTTCACCGAATTTGACAGGTAATCTTCCCTTGTATTTCTACAAGGACGCCCATGTTATTGAGCCCGACGAGCTACCAGACTGCTCCACCCCGCAGTATTATTCAGTTGTATGTTGTATTATAAGCCTGCTCCTATCAGGTGTCAACGCTTTTCACTTTTCTATCCTGATAGGGATCTCGCCTTTTTTGGTGACGCCCATTGATTCGCGCGCCACTTTCTCAACGTAATTTATGTCTTCCTCAAGCCGCTTTTTCTCTTTATAAAGCTTTATATTTTCCCTCTCCAGCCTTGCTATCTCGCGCTCCAGGTATATATTTCTTATTTTTAACTGCGCGAACTTTATATATCCCGGAAGAAATACCGCGCTGACAATAACCGCTATTACCACATGTATCGGCTTTATCCTTATTTTGGCCATGGCATAGAGCCGTAAACTGCTTTAGGGCCCAGGTCCTCTTCTATCCTTAAAAGTTCATTATATTTACATATCCTGTCTGTCCTGCAGGCGGAGCCTGTTTTTATCTGGCCTGTCCCCATAGCCACTACAAGATGGGCGATAGTGGTGTCTTCTGTTTCCCCTGAACGGTGCGACACGACCGCGGTATAGCCTTTTTTCCTCGCAAGTTTTATCGCCTCTATGGTCTCTGTAAGCGTGCCTATCTGGTTGACCTTTATGAGTATAGAATTTGCCGCATGTTTTGCAATGCCAATCTTAAACCGTTTTGTATTTGTAACAAATATATCATCTCCTACAATCTGAATTTTCCCGCCCAGGACTTTTGTCAATTTTTTCCATCCATCCCAGTCGTCTTCTGCCAGTCCGTCTTCAATGGAAATGATCGGATATTTCGAGACTAAGTTCGCGTAAAAATTCACCATATCCTCTGCGGTTTTTTCTTTAACAGTTTCTGCCTCCAGGATATATTTGCCGTTCTCGTAAAAAGAACTTGATGCCGGGTCAAGCGCGATAAAAACATCCTTTCCCGCCTTATAGCCTGCCTTTTCTATTGCCTGCAATATGACCTCTATGGCCTCTTCATTGGATTTCAAATCAGGGGCAAACCCACCCTCGTCTCCAACAGCTGTGGATAATTTTCTATCGTGCAGGATCTTTTTCAGGTTATGGAATATCTCCGCGCCCATTCTTAACGCCTCTTTAAAGGATTTCGCGCCCCTCGGCATTACCATAAATTCCTGGAGATCAACGTTATTGTCAGCATGCGCGCCTCCGTTTAGGATATTCATCATGGGTACAGGCAGTATATTCGCCTCTTCCCCTCCCAGATATTTATATAAAGGCATCTTTTTCTGGATAGCTGAGGCCTTTGCAGCTGCCATTGAAACCCCGAGTATGGCATTCGCGCCGAGTTTGGATTTATTCTCAGTCCCATCCAGCTCTATCATTAATTTATCAATAAGTTTCTGCTTTGAGGCGTCTTTTCCGACCAGGGAGGCATTCAGGTCATTATTCACATTGCTAACCGCCTTTAATACGCCCTTACCGAGATAGCGGCTTTTATCCCCATCCCTGAGTTCCACTGCTTCGTGCTCGCCAGTGGATGCGCCGCTCGGCACAGCTGCCCTGCCTATCACTCCCGATTCCAGGATAACATCCACTTCCACTGTGGGGTTTCCGCGCGAATCCAGGATTTCTCTTCCGATGATCTTTTTAATCAATGTCTTTCTTCCCATCTCTCCTCCTGTTTATCTTACCTATGCATTTTAGAGAGGTATATTAGCATACTGCCTGGGCAATGTCAACTAAGCTTGGTTTGACAGGGTTATATTATTATGCTATACTTTATCTCACTCAAATAAAAAGGAGACTATATATGCCATCTATAACATACAGAAAGTTCAGAATGCACCTGATGGAGCACTGGGTTAAGATCATCATAGCATTCACGATAATCATACTTATAATCCTGTCCATATGGGGGATGATGTCTTTGGAATCGTTCTACCGCAATCTCACAATAGCCCAGATGCCCATAAGCATACTCCTCGCAGGCCTTAACGCAGGTATATTCGTCTTCATGTACATGATATTTCTGCAGGGCGGATTCACAAAAATAAAACAAACCACGATAAAAGGCGAAAACGTAAACATTCACTGGGACGACGTCATAGGCATGGATGAGGCAAAACAGGAAGCGCTTGAGGTTGTAGAACTGATAAAAGACAGGACTAAACTTTTAAAGATAGGTGGAAAGATCCTGAGGGGACTTTTAATGGTAGGGCCTCCCGGCTGCGGCAAAACATACCTTGCCAAGGCAATAGCCACAGAAGCAAACATCCCCTTTATCTCCATGTCAGGCAGTGAATTCACAGAGATATTTGTGGGCGTGGGAGCGGCGCGCGTGAGGAAGCTGTTCAAAAAAGCCCGGACCCTGGCGTACGGCCATGGCGCTTCCATAATTTTTATAGACGAGCTTGACGCCATAGGGAGACAGCGCTCTTTCAGTTTTATGGGAGGCGGCCAGGAAACCAACAGCACCCAGAACCAGCTGCTTGTGGAAATGGACGGCCTCAAGGAAAAGGACTATAACATAATTATTATAGGCGCCACAAACGCCGCGGAAGGCATACTCGACGAAGCGCTTCTAAGGCCGGGGAGATTCGACAGAAAGATCTACATAGACAGGCCCAACCTGGAGGAAAGAGAAAAGGTTTTCGCTTATTACCTTAAAAAAGTAAAATACGACAGTGACGTAGACATAGGCAGGCTTGCCCGCCAGGCAGTGCATAAATCTCCTGCTGAAATTGAAAACATGATAAAAGAGGCTGCCCTTATAGCTACCAGGAAGGAAAAAGAAAGCGTGGGCCACAAAGAACTGTCTGAGGCAATGGAACGTATTGACATGGGGTTGAAACACAGGAAACACATGACAAAGGAAGAAAAAGAAATGGTCGCTTTCCACGAAACAGGGCACCTTGTGACTATGTATATGCTCCACCCTACTGACGACGTATTCAAGGCCTCGATAATATCGCGCAAGGAAGCCCTTGGCGTGGTACACCACCAGCCCAGAGAAGAGCTTTACACCAATAACAGGGAAAAACTCCTGGCTGACATAAAGGTCAATATAGGCGGATATGTGGCTGAAAAAATAAAATTCGGCACCACGAGCGACGGCGTGGCAATGGATTTCAGGAACGCCATGTGGAAGGCCCACAATATGGTCTGGAGGGTGGGTATGGGTGACGCCGGTTATGTAGGCGATTATACAATAATACCCGAATCCCAGATATCTGAATCCTTAAAAGAAAAACTAAACGCTGAGACAGATAAAATAATGCAGGCCTGCATGAAGGACACCGAGGCCATCCTTAAAAAAGAATGGGTAATAGTGGAACGTTTTGTAAAAGAACTTCTTGAAAAAGAAGAGCTGGAATACGACCAGATAGAAGCCATATTCAGGGAATACGGAAAAGGCCATAATTTCAAGAAATCCGGATGATCCCTTTCTTTAAAAAATATAAAACCCTCTTAATAATTTTATTTGCCGTAATCCTGTCTGGCTGCAAAGAACCTACATATCCTACAGGTAAGGTGGAAGAGTCTATCCGTAAACTCTGCAAAGACGAATACAAGCTGGATAACGTGAAGACAAAAATTATCGGTTCCACCCTGGGAGTCTATATCCCCATAGAAGGCCTGGTAGACCCTGACCTCAAATTAAACGAAAAGGCGGGGAAAAAAATAGAGGATGTGGCCCTCTCTATTCACCGCGTCATTACCAGCACTAATGAGCTCCTGAAGTTTTACGCCCTTGTAGCAAGGGACACAAAGGCCTCGGGGGCTGAATTCATACTCACTGGATTTGTGTATGACGTTATAAGAGTCAGGTTATACGATATATCGCGAGGCGAATATTTCCAGAGGATCTTAAGGGATTTCAGGTTCAATGCCGGGATAGCGGGCGAACAGAAAATAAGAGAACTATTCAGCGCATTAAATCAAAATCCTGCGCTGGCTGAAAACCTTAAGTCTATATTTTACCCGGTATATATAATAGGAAAAAAAGACACCCAGAAAATCGAGATAACTGATATTGAATCAAAGGAATTATCAGATCACGAATCTCTTTTTTACGTAAAGGCTGTTGAAGATTACGAGGTCTCTCCCGGGTTCGAGGCATACACCGCGATCTTTCCACCCGGGTTCAATAACGAATACCTGGTACTGATAGACTTTGCCCTGCTCAATAGCCCTATAAAAGAAATCATACCAAAATATTTTTACCTGAATAACGAGATAAGGCAGAGGAATTTAAAGGATACCTTTGATCAGTATCAGGATACCGGCTTCATAGGTATAGACGGCTTTCCAAAAAAAGATCTGGACCTGGGCTGGTTTTTAAGCCAGCAGATTTCCAGGAGGATAAAATCCATCTTTGAAGAAGACAAAAAACTTAAAAAGAAATTCAGCGTGGCGTCAAGCCAGGGCGAGATAAAAGATGGGGTATTTCAGTTTAAATTCAGCATAACCCCTGACGCCAGTAAGCCTGGGGATGAAAAAATCATTTTTTCCAGGATAATGAAGATGTCTGGCGCTGTGCTGCATTTGTATAGATTTGAAGGATACAAAAACGTTGAATTTATAAATACCGCGGGGACGGAGAAAAAAATAAACATTTCGAAACAAGACCTGGAAAGCCTCAGGAAGGATAAGATAAAAATAGACAGCCTATTCTAATATCCTGACCCTCCTCCCTTCTATCTTTAATTTGCCTTCCACGAATAACTGAATCGCCCTTGGATAGATTTTATGCTCTTCAGCGTGCACCGCCTCTGCCAGGGTCTCTTCAGTATCGTCTTCCGTCACCTTAACAGGCGACTGGAGTATTATAGGCCCTGCATCCATATCAGGCGTGACAAAATGCACTGTGGGGCCCGTAACCTTTACCCCGTACACAAAGGCGTCTTTTATTCCCTGGGTGCCTTTAAACGAAGGCAAAAGCGCAGGGTGTATGTTAATAATCCTATTTTCATACGCCTTTATAAAATCCCCTGACAATATCCGCATATAACCCGCAAGCGCCACGAGTCCGATATTTTCCTTCTGAAGGGCCTTTAGTATCGCCTCTTCAAAATCCTTTTTTGTCTTAAAATTTTTTCTTTCAACCACCAGGGTTTTTATCCCCGCGTTTTTTGCCCTGGTCAGGGCGAAACAATCAGGCGTATCAGACACCACAAGCCTTATATCCGCTTTTATAGAGCCTTTTTTCTGGCTGTTTATTATAGCCTCGAGGTTTGTCCCGTTTCCCGAACAAAATACCGCTATATTCATGCGAATGCCTCTTCTATCTTTTTTAATATATCCCTTTTTGAGGCAGCGCCTACCATCCTGGCAGCCTCCTGGCCTTTATTGAAAAATATAAGCGTGGGGATATTCATCACGCTGAAATTCGTGGCTATGTCCATCGCGTCGTCTATGTTAAGTTTCGCGACCTTATACCTGCCTTTATATTCAGCCGCTATCTCCTCCACTGTAGGCGCAAGCATCTTGCATGGCATGCACCACGTGGCCCAGAAATCCACAACAACAGGCTTATCTGATCTTAACACCTCCTGCTCAAAATTATCCCCGCTTAACTCTAAAACATTCCCTCCCATGCCGCCTCCTATCATTGGCTCAAGTGTAGACTTTGACTATTGTGTTTTTATTATACATAAAAGCCGGTTTCTTGACAATGCTTTTAAGCTAAGGTATACTCCTTTATATACAGGAGGTAAAAATGGCTGCCGGGGACTTTGGAAAATGCTGCACTGACTGCCAATTTTACTGGACATGCGAAACCAAGTGGTACAGAGGCGAACGCAACGAAGAAGATATCTGCTGCCCCACCTGCAACTATTACTCCACATGCCAAACTCAAGGTAAATCCAAAAAAAAACAGAGGTAAGGTTCCTTTAATCCTTATTCGACTCCTTCCGAAGCCTTATTAATTTTACCATACCTATAACAGAAAATAAAAAGCCCATTGCCGCTAAAACCCAGTCCCTTCCTATCTTTTCAGCTGTAACCGAAGCCAGGAACATAAAAAGCAAAAAACCTGCATGCATTATTATCTCCAACGAACTGAAGACCCTGCCCCTCATATCATCATGCATTACCTCGTGAAGAAGCGTATTGGATGAGACTATTATAGGAGCGCTGAAAATCCCGAGCACTGTTGAAAGCGCCCCTGCTATAAAAAACGATGGTATAAATTTAAGACAGGCCGTGAATACGACTATTGTCAGCCCTGCTGTTAATAGCCCGAAATTTATCACCTTTCTCTTGGAGAATCTTGAGCCGAATTTGCCATATAAAATAGAACCCAGGAATAACCCTATGCCTAAAAACATCACGAGAAGCCCCAGATGCTGGGTAGATGAGCCGAGCGCCTCCTGTATAAACACTATTATTACAATGTAAATAGACCCCACGCCTGCCATAAGAAGAAACATGGTATTGGCAACCATCCTTATATCCTCATGGCCCCTGAGGTACACAAGGCCCTCTTTTATGTCTCCTATAATGGTTTTTCTGGCGGGGCCTTTTATCTTTACGGTGGCGTTTTGGACTGTGATATCTTCTTTTAGTTTAACAGCCACGAAAAATAACAGTATAGCTGATATAAAATAACTCGCGGAATCTATGTAAAATCCTCCCTGGGGCCCAAGCGCGGCCACTATGATGCCGCTGAACCCGAAACTAATTATCGTAGCTATCATCATTGTGGTAGACGACAGGGAATTCGCGAGGAGCAGATTGTCTTTATGCACGATGTCAGGGATTATGGACATCTTTGAAGGCACAAAGAATCTCGTAACAGAAAAAATCACGAATACGATTATATAGACGGGGACCATGCTGGTGGAGTATTTGATTACAATGGGTATCAGAAGAACTAATACGCCCCTTATGATATCGCAGGCTATCATTGTGGCTTTTCTATCCCACCTGTCAACACATATGCCCGCTATGGGGCCTACTATGAATACCGGAATTATGGTAAAGGAGAGAAGTTTCGCGAGCTCTATGGTAGAGCCGGGGGTACGGAGATAGATCAGGCCTATCAACGCCATCTGGTTCAGCCTGTCCCCGAAATTCGAAACTATCTGGGCAAACCACAGGAGGAAAAAATTTTTATCTTTAAGAAGTTCTCTAACTCTCGCCATTAATATCGGAGCCGATGAGTGGATTTGAACCACCGACCTGAGCTTTACGAAAGCCCTGCTCTGCCAACTGAGCTACATCGGCATGTAGTTTTAACCAATTATATCACTAAAGGTTGGATTGTAAAATAGGAAAATGTTTGATAGGGGTCTTTTACAGGATGTCCATTTTGGCGTCTATATGACAAGATACCCCCTAAGCAGAACGCCTATTATCTATTTAAAAACACAAAGGTTACTTGTCCATATTGTCCGACTTCGCTTCGTGCGCCATCAAGGAATCCCCCACCTTCTGCGCCATTACCATATAACCTAAATTATTTAGGTGAGAATCGATAACAAAATATGTATCATGCGCCTTATCCTGCAATAATGATTTAAATACCTTCTCTAAGTCAAGCATCATAATAGCATGGTCTGCGCAAAATTTTCTTATACTACCATTTATATCTTTATGAGATGGGTACGTCATCAATAAAAGCGTTACATTATATTTTGAGCAAAGAGAGACAATTGTGGATAAATTTGCTTGCAATAGTTCTGTCTCTCCTTGTCTTCTTGCGAATTCCTTGCTAATCTTAAGAAATTCATCGTAGGTTTGTTGATCCATTTCCGGGATAGCTGTGGTCTGGTTAAGGATTTCTTGAAACTTACGCCATGCGCTCGAATGCACAATCCCTAAATATAATTCTGTAATATTTTTATTTTTATCGATCACATAAGCTCTCATCAGCATCTTTTTTGCATCTAGTAATTTTTTTTCATCAAAACTATAGATACGCGCGATGGTACGCATCGCAAAGGCATCTTGGGGATTATATTCTAACGCCTTAAGAAAATATCCCTCTGCCTCTTGATAATGATACGTCTCAAAATAATAATTTCCTAAAAGCTTATTGATTGGAGCCAAGTTATCAGGAAAGAATCTTTTGTACTGCTCAATCTCATTATATGCGAGCTCAAATTTACAAAGGCGCATAAAAAGCCATGCCAAGGCATTGTGACACTGGGACGCCTGATCTGCTATTCTTTTCTGAGCACTACAGGCATATACAAACGCATCCTCCATTTGTTTCTGTTCGGCCAGCGCATTAGCCAATTTGATCTCTATTGACACTAGATTATTATACTGGGGGTATTGCCTTACAATTTTCTTCAACGTCTCAATGGCTTCAGAAAACCTACCTGCTTTAAATAATTCATTGCCTAGGGTATTAAGCTGTTCAACGCTCAGATTCTCTTCGATTTTTCTTTCTTTAAAAGGTCTAGTCCGAGGTTCTGTACATTTTTTTTCATCTAAAGACAACTTGGTTACTTGAATATCCTTTATATATTTACTCATCATACAAAATAATCGATATGTTCTGCAACGCAACCGCCAGGGCACAACTCCTGTAGTTTTTAATACATTTTGTTCTTTTGTGTCTCGGCATTCAAAATTCCAGGAATCATTAATGCCTATAAGCACACATAGATAACGCGGAGAATACTCCTCAAAAAGCTTGGGAATATAATGTACTAATTCTGATGAATTAGTACCTGCCTTCCCACAGTTAATCACTATCCATGACAAGGGCGATTTTTGACGCAGGCACTCTTGTAATTGCATAGGATACGAATACTTTAATTCTGAAGCGCCAACTCCTTGCGTATAGGAATCTCCAACGCAAAGGACTTGTATAGGCAAGGAACCATCGCGACTATGCATCGCAATGCTTTCCGATGACATAAACTGTTTATTGAGTTTATAGCTTAGAATAAGGGATGCGAATTGTAAGGCTATTTCTATAGTGACAAGTGTCAACAATGCGCCAGTTAAGAAATACAGCGATTTGCGTATAATTTTCATGTTAACTGAATTCTGAGTTTAAATGATTACGCATAATTTGTAGATAAACTATAATACTACTTCGGTATAGAAAAAACAAGCCTTATACTTGGATTATAAAATATGGAAAATTTAATCTGACAAATCTAACTGGGTTAGAAAAGATTAAGGTGGGTTACAAAATAGCTTGAATGGCTTTGCGAAAGCCCTGCTCTGCCAACTGAGCTACATCGGCGTATTGTTTCTAAAAAATGTGCCTGGCCATTACTTTTTCAAAAGAAGGGCCAAGAGAAATGCCGCGTTGGCCCAGATAACGAAACTGACAGACCTCATTGATATCATGCTTAACAGACCTGGCCACACAAATTTTGATACGACAGAAAGAACCAGTAAAGCGCACCCGATAATCACAAGCAATCTGGATACATTTTTCATACAGCCTCCTCTTGTTTTAACAGGTTAAATTTGGCGCGCCCACCCCGGTTCGAACGGGGAACCTACGCCTTCGTAGGGCGGCACTCTATCCAATTGAGCTATGGGCGCGACTTTGCCGTTAGTTGTCCGTGACTCGCATATATGATACTACTTTAAAATAATAGAGGCAAGAGAGAATTTGAAACAACTTGACACCTGTGACAATGTTTGAAGTGTCAAGTTGTTGCTATTGGCCGGAGCGGAGGCGGGAGCGGAATTCAGTCCACGGAAATTGTTTGCCAGGGCATTCTGTTCTGGCGCCATTTACATCGCCATGGCCCAGCACATTGGAATCCGGTATATTGTAATACTTCTGGAGAGTGGCTACAAGGTATATGAGCGAATTCATTTGTTCAGCTGACATCTTCTCGTCATTGAAATTTCCCACAAGACATACGCCTATTCCTTTATAATTCATCTCGCCGGCCTTACAGTGCGCACCGTATTCCTGGTGAAGCCATCTCGGAGACACCTCTATATGGCCGTCTGTAGTGTCATTTGTGCCGTTATCTATAACAAAGTGATATCCCAGGCCTTTCCAAAGCCTTTTCTGAGAATGCATATAGTCGAAAGAAAGCGCGTTGCCCACATCAGTGGCGCTATGGTGTATGATTATATATCTCCACATGTCGCTCGGGTATAAAGGTATTATGGACCTCATGGGCGCTGCGCCAGGTATAATAAGCCTCTGCCCTTTTTCAAGCTGGGCGGCGTCAGTAAGATTGTTAACCCTGACAATATCATCTATGGGGACATCGTACATCTTGCTTATGCGCCAGACTGTTTCTCCCGGCCCTACCTCGTGTACCACGTCCTGTCTGAATACCTCCGGGGCGATGACTGTTACCTGCGGAGCTGGTTCGAACTCAGGCCGTACAACAGGCGCGCCAGGGCCGCTTCTTACAGGCGCCCTTGCGCAGGACGCCAGGAAAAGGGCTGAAAATAAAATCGCTAAAATAATTCTACTTTTCATATCTACCTACCAGTTTTCTCAGAGGCACTATTTTTATGTTTTCCTTTTCTATATCGGGTATGCTTTCCTTTATAACCTCCAGGGTAATCTTTTTATCGTGGCCTATGCCTATGGCGCTGCCTTTTGCCTTGGCTACATTTATAAGTTCCCTGATCTGTTTTCTGACATATGCCCTGTACTGTTTCTCGTCTTTTTTCTGAGCCAGGTCTAAAAAAACATCTCTTTCAGCGTATCTCAAACCTATCTTGGCGGAGATACTGCCGCACACGGAAACAGGCGTGGTGCGGCTGTCCAGAAAAAACAGATTTCTTTTTTTCAGCTCCTCCAGTATGATTTTCATTGTCTCCCTGTTCTCAGTGGCCCTTGAGCCCTGATGGTTAGAAACCCCTATTGCGCCAGGGACAGCGTCTATGTCGCTTTTCAGGATAGAAAGAGCCCTGTCCTTTTTCATATTGCGCCTTATGGTATCGCGCTCAGAGGCCTTGCCGCTTTTGGATTCCAGCGGAAGGTGCAAAATAATATCATACCCCCTGTTATATCCCCTGACCTTCTCGCTTATTTTTTCTGAATACAGGAGGTGCGGCAGCACTGCCAGGGTAACAGGCCTATCTATCTGAAAGAGCGAGTCAAGATTATTCAGGCTATATCCCCAGTCGTCTATTACAAACGCAACCACCCCTTCAGGCCTTGGCCTGTGTTTAACAGGGGCTTTATATAGTATAATGATTAAAGAGATTATTGCAAATCCTAGAATGAATAATGCGGGGAATGGATTTACGGTCGGACGGCGTTTCACTTTATCATTGTTTCAACCCAGCGTATTGCTCTTCTATGTAATGGTGTATCCTGGCCCAGTCTTTATCAGGGGGGTTGATAAAAGAAACTCCCACCTGGCGCCTTAATATATTCATGGAATTCCGCTGCCACGCCACATTGCCCTCTACCTCTACAGGAGACGCGGCGCCTGGCAAAAATATACTAAGGTTCAGCTTTCCTCTTAATCTTTTGAGCCTGTTGCATTCGAAACTCAACCCTCCGTAACCTATATCTCTTGGGAAAAAGCCGAGATTTGTATTTGACGCAGGCGCTTTCAGTTTTATATAAAGATTCTTGTTTTTCAGAGGCAATAGATTATGCCTCCACCATTTTCTTTGTTCGCGGCAAAAGGCTGGTTCAGCCTGACGCTGATTCGCGATTCTATCTACCAGATTTTTCCATTCTTTAGGCCTAAACCAGAGGATGTATACGCCTGTCAGCAAAGATGCCAGAAGCCACATCAAATCAACGGTTTTTATCCCCGGCGAAGTCCTTATGGCGTTGGACGTCGGGACATCGTATATTTTATTAACGCTGGCCAACAGATCATCAGCCGCTTTATTTTTAGCCAGCATATCTATAGCGCTTATAATGCTGGATATCTGAATCTCTTTCGGTTCCCAGCCAGGCGCTGGATCTTTAAAATCAATAAAAATCCTGTTATTTTCGCTCCAGACCTTGTAAGACGTCTTCTGGCTCAACCAGAACGTCAGAAATTTTATCTTCCTCCTGTCTGAACTCAATACCCTGCCGGGATAATAACTTACTGTTATATCCTTTATTACACCTTCGCCTAGAGAGGTTTTTTCCACCAGTTTTCCGAATACATTAGGGGTCTCAAATTTTAAGATAAGCCTGGGCGGATTATCCAGCAATCTGGATTCATATTTAATATCGTCGGAAGCGGCTATTGAGATCCTGGTAAGTCTTTCCTGGGTTTCTATGGCCTGCGCCGAATTTTGAACAAAAATAAAAATACCAAAAAGTATTAATATTTTCATTTTCATTATAATGACCCCCTGTATTTGGAATGATACTATTTTACTATATCGTTTACTTCTACAATGGCGCCTTTAGTGTTTGCTTCAGAAAGAACCATGGCCGCGGAGATCTTGTCCTGAACCTTCACAAGCTGGGCATTGGCTATCAAACTATCGCCCCTGTAAATGCCAAGCTTGTCCCCATTTTTCAGATTATTGGTAGACCCGAGGTTTATCACGACAAGATCGTTCTGCCTGTCAACCGCCAGGATCTTGCCTTCCGCCTCTAATAATGAAGACACTATGATCTTTTCGAGCTCTACGGGTTTTTTATCCTGGCTGGCTGTTGAAAATCTCCTGCTGGAACGCCCTATATTCTCGGATAGTTTCGCATTGATCATCTTTTGCTTGTAGAGGCTTGCTGATAGATATGATATTATCTTTTCTCTTTCACTGACCCTAAAGAACATCTCTGACGCGAGATTGTCCCTCTCCTTCATGACAGAAGAGAGGAGCTTCTCTACCTTTATCCTGGCATCCTTTTCCTCTTCCTTCTGGATAAAAAATCCTATTGCCAAGGTTGTAGCGATTATAAAACCCATTACAAGAAATGCGTGCATTCTTTTCATAGGCCCCCCTCTTTTATATTTAAATCTTATATAGTATTGTAAACTATATCCAGGAAAAAATAAAGAACTATTTTATATATAACCTGCAATTTGTAACCACGGAGGGTTAAACGTTAGTTGACAAAACATGTCATGCTTATTTTGTCAACTAACAGATGGTATGAGGCTGGTTCGAACTGATATTACTGGAGGAGAAGGTAGGAGCCTATCCCCTCCAATTTTAACACTTTCATAATAAAGAAGTTATAACAGAAACACTCCTTTGGTATACAGAAATCGTACAGTTTTTTCAGAATGTGTAAACAAATGTAAAAACAATAGAATCATTAGCATCGGTATTGGTACCTGTCAATATTCTCTGATAAACCATAAGCGTCTGTATTTTTTCGTTTGACCAGCCAATTCCCGGAGCTGCTGTAAAATATCCGATATCTGAAGCAGGCGCCATTACGCCATCCTCCTTCTTATCTCCCTGCAAAAATCCGTTGAACTCCAGAGTTAAGTTAAATCCTCCGGATAGAATATGCTCTATTCCAAAATCATAATTCAAATACCCACTATACGTTGTTTTTATATCGTCGACCTTGACCTCCTGAGGAAAACTATATATGGCATCAGCATGAAGTAAAAATGGTTTTAACTTTTTAGTCAGGAGTATTCCATAACCATGATCATAAGACCCGCCTCCTGAAGTGGCGCCCATCAAGTCTGCGCCAAGTTTATCAGGATCAGAATGCTGATATTTGCCGGTAGGAATTTTTAGTTGGAATAGCCCGGTCAGATGCGGAAACCAATATTTTTCTTCAATAGCGCAGTAACGTAAGAATAAATAACTGTCGCCAAATCCTTCCGAATGCGCTTTTAAACCTCCCTGCTTTACATAATTTTCCTGATACACGACCTGTCCGTCTATCTCCAATCTATCTGTGATTCCATACTGCATAAATAACTGCTCTTGAAACTGATACTTCCTATCTCCTTCAGATAATGAATCGTAATGCCCGTCTGTATCAAATGCGCCGCGTGTCCTGTTGTAAAAGAAAAACGGCTGAATCACAAATTTATCTTTTCCGCAGAGAGGGGCTGTCCAAGTAGTGACAGGGCCTGCTGAAACAGGGTTCCATTCGTCTTGTGTATTTGTCTCTCCATTCGCGAATGATATAAGAGCATAACAGCTAAAAAATATAATAAATAAAACAAGTAGGGCTGTTTTATTCATATCAAGGCCTTTTTAATGGCAGCCGTGTTGGGCGCAAGCGTTGTTTACAGTTATTTCCTCGAGGCCTCCCTTTATGAACTGACTAACAATATCTCCAACTGTTCCCGGGATAGTTCGATAAGCCTTGATCCCGCCCTGATTAAGCCCTTGAACCGCTCGAGCGCCCATTCCACCTGTAACCACGGCGTTAATCGACTTCCCCATCAACGCATTCATCGGCTGACACATCCCGTGCGCATGATGTTGATTTGCATTGTCAATGATCTCTACGGAATCTTTTTCCGTATCAACAATAGTAAAATACGGGGCGCTCCCAAAATGCCCGTAAACTACCGCGCTCTTGCCTTCATTTGTTTCTGTCGGAATACATATCTTCATTTTGACACCCCTTTCCTTGCTATTAAGACAGTTTGACAAGTATCTTTATAGACATTAACCTTGATACCTATTTTTTTCAATAATGCCTCCATTTCTTTTAAGGACATCTTGGATATTTCATGGCTGTGGCCGTCCAGCCTATGCACCTTTTCCATAATACGTTCGCCTCTTTTATTTATATCAGCTATGATAAGCCTGTTTTTGGTCACTCTTATCATTTCTTTTAAACACCTACCGGGATTTTTAGCGTGATGAATGAAATTAACGGAAATTACATAATCAAAAGAATTGTCTTTGTATCGCAACTGTTCTGCATCCATAATCTTAAGAATTACTGAACTACTACATTTAATTGACTTAAGATGCATCCTGGCGATATTTTGAGCTTTTCTATCAAGATCTATTGAGATCAGTCTGAATCCTTTCTTCGCCAAAACAACAGTCATATGCCCTTTGCCAGTCCCAATTTCCAATATCTTACCCTTAGACAACCCGGCTTTAGCGAGAATGAAATTTCTGGCTCTTGGTATATCATAGCCGTATTTTTTGAATAGCTTTAATCGATTCCTACCCTGCTCTATCGCATTATCCATTTAATCCACCCTTTGAATGGTTCCGCCTTCTATTTTTAATGCCTTGGCATTTAAAAGAACATCCGCTATCTTCTTGTGAGCTGAATTAATAATATTTCCGAATGTCTGTCTGGAGATATTCATTTTCTTAGCCGCGTCTTCCTGATACATTTCCTCCAGATCTGCAAGCCTTACAGCCTCCAGCTCATCCAAGGTTAAATTAACTTCCTCAAGCATGTCCAGCGGAATGCCGCGAGGCTTAAAATAATTTGTATCAGGATTACATCTTATTCTTCTGCATCTGCAAGGTCTAGCCATACAAACCTCTTTTAGTTATTGGCATATGCTAATAATATACCATAAAAAATTACCCTGTCAATAAAAATTAACAGGGTTTAATTCTTGCTGATTTCTCAATAAGTTGTTTGATAACTGTTTTGTTTTTATTAAATTACGGCGGAGGAGGTAGGAGCCTACTCCTTCCAATTTTAACACTTTCATAATAAAGAAGTTATGACTAAAACATTCCTTTGGTATACAGAAATCGTACAGTTTTTTCTAACTAGTCATACTAAATAAGTAGGAAACATTCAAGAAATTAAACCTGAGTGGAATTGATGATTCTTATTTTTTTAAATAATGCCTCTACGTCAAAGGGCTTATTTATTATGTTTGCTCCTAAACTGACTACGTCTTCTTCCGCATTTAACGTATCTATATCCAGCATGCCGGATATAATAAACACGACGCATCTGGGATTTTTGTTTTTTATCATTTTCAACAGATCGATACCGTTCAAACCCTTCATTTTATAGTCGAAGATACCTACATCATACCTATTTTTCTTGATAAGGAGCGCTCCTTCCCCGCTGTCCGATGTATTATCAACAAGATACCCCTCCTCACGAATGAGCATGGCCAATGAATTGCTTACACCCGTATCGTCGTCTACTATCAGGATTTTTTTATGCATCTTTCTGCCTCTGTATCGGTAAAGTTATTGTTACCGCTGTCCCTTTTCCCTTATCGCTTTCAATGGTTATTGATCCGTCGTGTAACTTGATTATCAGATTGCATACAGCCAGCCCAAGGCCTGTGCCTTTTGTTTTAGTGGTAAAGAACGGGTCGAAAATCTTCGTTAAATGCTCTTTTTCTATCCCCTCCCCGTTGTCTTTTATCAAAATAGACGCTGTGGAGCCCTTAGTATTAGACTC
The DNA here is from genome assembly GCA_030691625.1 of Candidatus Omnitrophota bacterium. Lineage (GTDB taxonomy): Bacteria > Omnitrophota > Gorgyraeia > Gorgyraeales > Gorgyraeaceae > UBA10183. The sequence goes on from JAUYDX010000091.1 coordinate 16,779, forward strand.
GATATCTATAATACCGGCATTTTTATTTAGCGCGTCAAAGGCGTTATTCAAGATATTGCCGAATACCTCTTTCATTTGAAGAGGGTCCGCCTCAATGGAGAGATCTTCTGTGTGATCTATTTTCACATTAACAACTATTGTTTCGCTTGGAAACCTATCCGTCGCTTCATCAATACATTCTTTAAGGATACTGTTAATCTTAATTGCTTGGAAGCGGCCTATTTTTATTCTCGAATATGATAAAATATTATTTATTATTTGATCGGCTTCTGAAATTCTCTTGGCGATAGCGCTTAAGTCTGCTTTAACATGGGGATCCTTGATAATTTTTTTAATGTGGTATGCTGACAATCCTATTGAGGCCAAGGGATTGCGCAGCTCGTGAGCGACGGTAGCAGCTAAAGTTCCTATATCGGAAAGCCTCTTTGTCCTATTAATTTCCTTTTGCGCGGCTAATAATTCCTGCGCTTTCTCATTCACGAGCTTTTCCAGTGCGTCCTTATCTCTCTTTAAAACCTCTTCCGCCTGTTTACGCTTGGTAATATCCTGCGCAATTCCGAAACCTGCAAGCAGAGCGCCTTTTTTGTCAAACTCCAGAAATGCTTTTTCCCGTACCCATCTGACATTGCCGTCCGCAATGATCCTGTGTTCGATATCATAATCCTCACCCGCCATGCCAGCCTTCCATTTCTTATCAACGTAGTCGCGGTCTTCAGGATGGATTACAGAAAGAAAAAAATCGTATGTCAAAGGTGTACCCTTTGGGATACCAAAAATGCGGTAGCTTTCATCGGACCAAATAAGCTCGTTACGCTGAACGTTCAGACGCCAGTTACCGATGTTTCCCACGGTCTGGGCATTGGTTAAGTCTTCCTGGATCTTTCGCAGCTCTTCTTCGAGCTGCTTTCGCGCATCAATTTCTTTATTCAAGTCATCGCGTGAAGTAGTGGTCTTCTGTAAATCGTAGGTCATTTTATCAAACGCTCTTGAAAGCTTTCCCACTTCATCCTTATGATCGCTGGCGATTTTATAGTCTAAATTTCCGCCTCCGACAATCTCCGCGCCTTTAACCAGTTTATTTATAGGGCGAGTGAAAGATTCTGAAAAAAGTAATGTCGTTACGCAGACCAGAACAAAAATATAAAATAAGCCTATGAGCAATAATTTGCGTAATTTTTCTACGTCAGAGAAGACTTCCATAGCATCTATTTTAGCCACAATCCCCCAGTCTAAAGAAGGTATATATTGCCAGGCCGCAATGACTTTTTGCATCCGATAATCAATCGACGAGCCAGCGCCAGTCCTGCCTTGCGCAGCTTCCTGAACAGGAATGCCGATTTTTGAACCTATAGTTATTCTTCTGTTAAAAGATGAGCTGGAATCATACCTGAGAGGATTTAAATACAGCACCTCATTACCGATTTTCTTACCCAACAGAGTCTCCCCGGTTTTACCTAACCCGGTCGCGTCCTGAATAAGGTCATAAAACTGGTCTATATCCATCTCGAAGACTATAACTCCTGTAAAAACACCATTAAGATCAACCGCCGGGGCTACAACCAGAATCGATAACTTATTACCATGAGTTTTGTTAAAAAATATATCCGAGACATATATCCTATTTTTGCCTTCCATAAAACTCTTCTGTCCGGGATCCGGAAGGGTACTCAAAAATACGCTTGAGTCGCCCAGGCTACGCGAGTAGACGATCCTACCATCAGGATTGACCAGCATTATATCAGCTAACCCTAAAGCTGCCTGCATCACGGATAATTGGCTATCGAGCATCTTTTGAGCAGCGCGGAATTCCGGATCATCTGTTTTATCAGCAAGGCGAGTTAAAATGGGCAGATTCCGTTTAATATTATAAAATCCCTGAGCCACCGCTATATTAGCTTTAAGCGAAGCAAAATACGTCTCTATCTTGTCCGCCTTAAAAAAGACAATATCACGCAAAGCTGAAACATGACCGACCTTTAGGGAATTTTCATAATTACGAAAGGTTAAGGCGCAGATAAGGAGCATGGGAATCAAAGCGAATGCCAGAAATAGAATGGCAAGTTTCAATTTTATAGACATAGTGATTCAGCGCTCAACGGTTAGCCGAACGTATGCAGGCCTATATAAAAATCTAGCGGACCCGACTGCAACCAATTCGTACCATATCCGAGATCCAAGCCAAAATTATAATCCAGCCTCTTGAACGGATACCATTATATCAAAAACTATCTCGAAAGGTAAAAGAATTACATCTATTAGGCATGGCTTACAAAAAAATAGCCAAAGCTCTAAATATTAATAAAAAAACTGCCATAAAAGCCTACTGGTATGAAATGTCATTGCGAGGAGTGGGCACTGAATCTGATTGAAATTACAACTCAAGTTCCAACTGAGGATTGCGTGATTTTGCTTTTTTCAGAATATTTTTTACCAGCAAAGTGGCATCATCCAGAGCTTGCTTAGATTCTGATCCGGAAAGCAAAGTCCCGGCTTCATATGTCAATTCGTTCCTTTTCCTACGCATCGTTTCAAAATGGCTGACAAGGCTAGTGTACTTGTCACCTAAAATAGCGCCTGTCATTTCTACAACGGTTTTGTGCTGCGCACCGTCTGTAGGCCTATAGCCTTTCAAAAGAAGGAGCGCACGTCCCGCTTTAAGCATGGCCGTGTAT
>JAUYDX010000101.1 GCA_030691625.1 Candidatus Omnitrophota bacterium
GGAATTATTGCATAAAGCAGGCGCAAATATAATAGGAGTTATTTTAAACAACGTTTCGCTTACCAGAAACAGCTATTATTACCCACAGTACTATTACGGTAAGTACTATAAACCCCTTAACGCTAAATAGATAAAAAGTGTTTGCTTTAGTATACAGCGCATACTGCAAATATATAGAAGGGATTTTGATATAAAGTAGTTAAAAAAACATAAAATTGACTAATATCGTTTGTACATTAAATACAAGGAGAAGATGTATGGTAGAAAAACTGGATACAGATATTTATTTTACGCCGAGAGAAGCCGCAAAACGCCTGAACCTGAGCCTTTCAACCATAAAAAATTACATCTACGCGAATAAATTAAAGACCCTGAAAACGCCGGGCGGCCATCACAGGATATCCAAGAACGAACTTCTTGCGGCAATGGGCGAGAAGGCGGGCCTTTCTCCAAAAATAGAAAGTCCATGCGTATCTATGGAGAACTACTGCGCAGCCCTGGTGAACGTGTTCAAGTTATTGGGCCCGCACGGGAACTCCTTTATTATCCATTCCAGGAATGTCGCGGAGATCTCGCATAAGTTATCAAAGGCGCTGGGTTTTAAAGAAGAAGATGTGCTTTACGCAAAGATGGCAGGACTTGTCCATGATATAGGACACGTAGCCATTGACAGGCGCACCCTGGCGAAGCAGGAGCCTTTGACCCTGCAGGAATATGAACTGATAAAACTGCACCCATCCAAAGGCGGAGAATTATTGAATTCAGTTAAGGATTTAAAGGATATAGCCATCATAGTTGCCCAGCATCACGAAAGGATGGACGGCACAGGTTATCCAAAAGGCATATCAGAAAAGGACATTAAAAAAATAGCCAGGGTAATCTCAATAGCGGAGGCGTACGACGCCATGGTCTCGGAATATTCCTATAAAAAATCAATGCCTAAAGAAGAGGCTATTTCAGAACTTGCGCAGAATAAGGGGCTCCAGTTTGACGGAGATATGGTGGAGGTTTTCATACAATTAATATGACAAGCTTACTGATAATCTTAATGCTGATATTTACCCCTATAGCCAGGGGCGCTGTGAGGCCGTGGGCTTTTATGCCGGTCTATATCCTGATCATAGGGCTGGCCGCGTACCTAATCTGCTCTCGAAAGCGCGTAAGTTTCAGGAGGACGCCTCTTGATGTCCCCATATTGGCAGGATTGGCCATCTTTCTTATATCTATATTTAATACCAGATATATATATGGGAGCTTAGCGGAGGGCGTAAAGTTCATAAGCCTGGCAGCGCTTTTCTATATCGTGGTAAATTTTATAACCTCCAGGGAAGAGATAAAAAAGATCATAAACGCTATTTTAATAACAGCGGCCATTATAACAGCATACGGGGTTTTTCAATACACAGGGGTTTTTGATAAAGCGTGGTGGGACAATCCCGCGTTTCTTTCCGCCACATATGTCAACCATAACCATTTTGCGGGGTATATCGAGCTTGCGATCCCCTTGTGCCTGGGGATATTGCTCGCGGAAAAGGATAAGGACAAGAAATTATTTTTCCTATGCCTTTTTCTAATGCTTTCGTCCGGGTTCTTGCTTTCCATGTCCCGGGGAGGATGGTTATCTTTGACCACGGGCATGGTTTTTATGGGGATCAGCATGTTCAGGAAAGGAAAGTCCAGGATCATGTTTTTTATTTTAGCGGGCCTTCTTATTACGGCGTCTCTATTTATATTTAAGATAGCTGACTCAGGGGTTCTGTTCAAGAGGATCTCCAGTTACAGGGAGCTTGATCTTTCAGGGAGACTTGAGATATGGAAGGGTACCCTGGGCATTATCAAGGATAATCTCTTATTTGGCACAGGCCCCGGGACTTTTATTTACAACTTTCCAAAATACAGGCCGGCAGGCCTTAATATGTTTGTGAATTACGCCCACAATGACTATATGCAGGCCGCATCAGAGATGGGCGTGTTCAGCATGTGCGTTATGATTTTCGCGATATTGGCCGTAATCAGAAAAGGCATCAGGACCAGCGGCATAGCGCATACGCCTTTTAATACATGGATATCCATAGGCCTGACAGCGGGTGTTTTAAGCGTGGCTATTCACGGCCTGGCGGATTTTAATTTTTACATACCAGCGAACGCCCTGCTTTTTACCGTGTTTTCCGGGCTGATCCTGAATATATCTTCGAGGAACGAGGCAATACCGCGCATATTTGAACTGCGGCCGGGCGTCTTATTAAAATCAGCTGTGATCGCCGTGTCAGCTATATTGATAATTTTTCTGGCGGGCTCTCTCACAGCTGATGTGTATTCAACATTTTCAGAGAACGCTGTTTCAAAGGATGAGATTCAAAAGGCGGAGCGCCTGGCGCGTATCGCGGCCAGGATATGCCCCTTTAGCCACGTGTACGCATACAGGCTGGCGAATATTTACGCCGAACAGGGAAAGAGCGTGGACGCGCTCAGCGAGTATAAAAGGGCGCTGGAGCTGAACCCCCTGGATTCCAAATCCTGGATGGGCCTGGCTGAAGCGTATTTTAGATATTCCAGAAATTCATTATCCGGCATAAAATCCGCAAAAATGCCGTATGATTATTACAAAAAGGCCCTGGAGTTAGACCCGTTTAATACGCACTATCTTAAAAAATTCGGGGCTTTTCTCCTGAATTCTAAAAATCCCGGCATGGCAAGCGATGTGTACAGGAAGACCTCGGAGATCATGCCTTTATCCAGAGTGCTCTCGTCTCTGCCTCTGACATTTATAGAATGGAGGTCTTACCAGGACACAGCTGACGCCGCTTTTTCCGGCCAGGATATAGACAAGGCCATGATCTTTTATCAGATGTCTGAAAAGTTAGGCAATGGAAACGAGCCCGCAGTATTGGGCCAGGTCAGGTGCTGGCTAAAGATGTCCCGCGTAAAAAATGGGATGCTTAAATACAAAAATTCCAGCAATTCAATGCGCGCAAAGGCTGTGTTATTTTCATCCATGGGGGAATATTATCTGTCAAGGGGAAGGATAGAGACAGCCGAGAGGTTTTTGAATAAGTCGGAGGCCTCTGAACCGGGAAACATAGACAGCCTTTATCTGGCGTATAAGATTTTAAAAAAAACAAATACGCATAACCTTGGAAAAACAGCCGGGAGGATCCTTAAGAATAATAAAATACGATTTTGGGCCCATCCGGACATCGGGAACTTTAAGGCAGTCTTCGCGATGAAAGAGGATATATATGCGGCTGGAAAAAGGACGAAAGAACTGTTTTTGCCTCCCGGGGTGTATGGGTTCGATCTAAAGGCCAGGGGAGATCCTGCGCTGGGAGAATGGCCCCGCATGGCTGTAAGCTTTAATGGAAAGGAAGTTATAAATACTTATGTAACCAGCAGGAAATGGAGCGATTATACAGGCATATTTATAGTGGATTACGCGGTCAATAAGCTGGAGATCCGGTATGACAACGACTTTTGCGACAGGGAGATGGACGAAGACAGGAATCTTTATATAGGGAACCTGGGGCTGAAGAATTTATAGGGGGATACTGATGCCAGAGGCGTTTATAGCTGTAGAAATCGCGATTATAGCCGGATTATTTTTAATACTGGTCAGGGATTTTACGTATAACATATATATCTGGCTTTTTACCCTGCTTTTCTTTAAGTACCAGAATAAGATAAGCATGATGGGCTCAGTATTGCCGGATATATCCTTTGACAGGATATTGCTGGCATCTGTGATCTTTATATTTATCTTTCAGGCCCTGGCCAAAAAAAGAAAGATGCCCGGCCTTACAAAGACAGAATACACTATGATCCTTTTCTGCATCATGGCTGTGGTTTCCATGGTGTGGACAGGCGCTATCCTGAAGGCGAACGGCAAATTGAATCTGAGCGAATTATTAGGCGGCTACCTGGTGCCGTTTACAATGTTTTATATGAGCCAGAGCGTTTATGACAATAAACAGAGGAGAGAGGGGCTGTTGAAATTTATAATTCTTACAGGCATCTACCTGGGCTTTACAGCCATATTCGAACATATCGGGATGAATAAGCTTATCTTCCCGAAGTATATACTGGACGCGGATATCGGCATACATTTCGGAAGGGCGAGGGGGCCTTTTGTGCAGGCGGCCGTAAATGGCACTGTCCTGGGTTTTGTATTTATGGCTATATTCTATTTTATTTTTAAGTACAAGGGGCCGAGGATATGGAGGCTGTGCTCCATAACGCTATTGGGGATAATACCTCTCGCCATATTTTTCACATATACCAGGGCGTGCTGGTTAGGAGCGGCTTTGGGATTTCTGGCAATAGCCATATTTATCTTTAAACAGCGCCAAAAGGCATTTGCGGTTACTGCCATTTTGTTTTTTTTAACAGCTATGCTCATAGCGCCTTCCTTTCTGGACGATAACAGCATGGCGTTCGCGCACGAGAGGCTTCATCAGGAAGACCCTGTTTACGCCAGGATCAGCCTGTACATAATATATCTTAATATGTTTATAAATAACCCGGTATTCGGGGTAGGTTTTATGAAGTTTACAGATAATTCCTCAGACTATTTTATAGACCCTGATTCAGAATACATACCTGTCAGGTACACTGAGGGAGGCAGGCATGATTCATTTGCTTCAATTCTGGCGGAGATGGGGCTGGTGGGCACGGGGCTGTTGCTATTAATCTACTTTTCAATATTTTCAGCGAGCGTAAGGCTCTATAAAAGGCTTTCCGCCCAGGATTCCGCGGATAAGAATTTTGTGGTGGTTTTTTGGGGCATCGCGATAGTCTATATCGTAAATTCTATATTCATAGAGATGAGATATGTTGAATTTGTGAACAGCCTGTTCTTTATGTACGCAGGCGTTATATACGGATGGGAAAGGCAATATGCAAAAGGCATCCTCGCATAAACAGGATATCATAAAAAATACATCTATATTTTCCGGCAGTGTCTATATAAGCCAGGCGATCTTTTTCATAAGAGGCTTCCTGAACGCGAAGATAATAGGCCCTGAACTTTATGGGTTATGGTCCGCCCTGATCATAATACTGAATTACAGCCAGTACGTGAGGCTGGGTTCCCTGAACGCCATGGCCAGGGAGATCCCTTATCAGAACGGGAAAGGCCTTATAGGCCCTGTCGAGAGGACAAAAAATACGGCGTTCACGATATGCCTTTTTACAGCCATGATTTTTTCTCTGGCGCTCATAGTCATAGCTTTTTTAATGAGAGAGAGGATCCAGCTTAACGAGTTTATAGGGCTTCTTACCATAGCCGCGACAGCCTTTGTAGTTTCTATTTTTGAGTTTTATCAGATATTCGTAGTGGCCATCAAGAAATTTTCCGCCGTGAGCAGGGTAAATATAATATTTTCCGTATTAAGCGTTGCGCTTACGCTTGTTTTCGTAGTGAGGTTCGGCATATACGGGGTTTACGGGATAGCGGTATTGATACAGCTTTTGAGCCTTTTATACCTGGCGTTTAAAGAGCGATGCAGGGTGAAGATATGTTTTGATCTTAAAGAGATGGCCAGGCTGATAAATATAGGGCTGCCTCTTGGCGCGATAAATTTTCTGGAAAGCAGTCTTATAGACCTGCCTTCCGTGATCGTGTTAGCGCTATTAGGGAAGAGCGAGCTGGGTTATTTCTCTGTGGCCATGCTTGCCATTAAATTCCTGACATTTTTTCCAGGCAGTATCCGCAAGGCATTCGAACCTTACATATATCAGAGATACGGGGAAACAGACGATATTCATAAGATAAGGAATTATGTGATGAAAACCATGAAGGCCATGGCGTTGTTATTTCCGGTTATCCTGGGCGCTTATTATATCCTGGTGGAATTTTTTATAAGGCATTTTTTGCAGAAATACACAGCGTCTATCAATCCGATCTTTGTTTTATCCATAGGGGTATTTTTCGTGTCTTTTTCCCCGGTTTCAAATGTGTTTATAACAGCATTAAACAAGCAAAAATTTCTAATACCCGTGTACGCGATAGGTATAGGTATAGCGTCGTTAGCCAGTTTCGTGTTTATAAAAATGGGTTATGGGCTGACCGGGGCAGGATTTGGGCTTGCGCTCGCGTTTTTCTTCATAGGGACCGTTACCTTCGTGTATACGCTGGGACATTACGTCAAGGATATCGCGAGGTGCATGTTCTATACAGCCGGATTATTTGTCCCGCTTATTTATGTATGTTTAATAGTTATGTCCACAGGGATTATCATATCCTGCGGACATGATATATTTTCTGACACATTAAGGCTGGTTTTCAGGTTAGCGATACTTTTAGTTTTGAGTTGTCCATTGATTTATATGGCAGAGGCAAAGACAGGCATAATCTCTGACATTATAAGGCTTTTAAAATATAACCGAGCAAAAAGACTATGAAGATAGCAGAGATATCTGATTATAACGGGTTCAGCGCTTTAAAAGAAGAATGGAAAGATCTCTTATCCAGGTCTATCGCAGACAATATATTCCTGACGCACGAGTGGATGGACAGCCTTATAAGGCATTTTTATAAAGGCGATAGGCTTTTGATACTGAGTGTATTTGACGGCCAGAGGCTGGCAGGCATAGCGCCTCTTGTAATAAAAAAGGATCAATATCTGGGATTGAAACTGAGGAAACTCTGTTTTATAGGCGCGTCCATATCTGACAGGATGGATTTTATACTGGATGGAGACAGGGACAGGATCATAACGCTGATATTTGATTACATTATGTCTCTGAGAAAAGAATGGGATGTTGTGGATCTTGAGGAAATAGCGGAATGCGCGGGCAATGTCTCCGCGATAAAAGGATATTTAGACAGGTTCAGGCCAATGCGTATAATCGGGCCTGACAAAAAGAGTTTTTTTATAAATTTTAATCAGGATAAGGATTTTATTTTTCATAAATTTTCTAAAAAGTTCAATAAGAGATTGAATAAACTTCATAATAGGGAAGCCGGTTTAAAACTGGGATTTCACAGATATACAAATGGCGACATAGACCCGGAAAATATATTTTCTGCGGCGATGTCTATAGAATCAAAAAGCTGGAAGGGCAGAAAGGCCAGCGGGATATTTTCAAAAGAAAACACAAGAGAGTTCCACAGGGAAATTATAAACAGGTTTTCAAAAAATAAATGGATAGATTGCTCAATACTGGATGTAAACGGAAAACAGGCGGCCTATATCTATAATTATTTATATAAAACCAGGTCCTACAGTTACAGTATGGCGTTTGACAGCGATTACAACCTTATCTCCGCCGGGACAATACTTATGCTATGGGCGCTGAAGGATTCGGCTTTAAGGGATATATCGGAATTTGATTTCGCAAGAGGAGAGGGTTCGTGGAAATCCAAGTTTACGCAGGATTACAGGACGCACACGAGGGTCAGGGTTTTTAAAAACACGCCCTACTGCATGTTCCTGTATTTTATGCAAGGTTCATTGATGCCTTTTATGAGAAATATACAGATACTGCACAGGGTGTGGATGAAGGCAAAGGAAATATTAAGATGGGAATAGGGATAATGTTTAAAGACAGGATAAAGGATTTGATGCATGGCCTTGGGATAACAGGGGCATTGGTCCGGATAGCCGGGGTTTCTAAATATCCGCGGCTCGCGATACTCGTATATCACAGGGCATGCGAATCTATTGAGGATAGCGCCTATTTAGGCATTCCTCGAGACGTATTCGAACAGCATATGAAATTTATAAGCGATAATTTTAAGGTCGTATCAATGGAAGAGGGCATAAGAAATATTTACGCGGGAAACGGCAAGGGGATGCAGGTGGCTGTTAATTTTGACGACGGGTATATGGACAATTATATTTACGCGTACCCTGTGTTAAAAAAATACCATATCCCCGCGACTGTATACCTTACGACCGATTATATAGGTAAGCCCGCTATTTTCTGGTGGGACAGGGTTTTTAACGCTGTATCTTTAGGCAGGATGTCTGGCATTGAGAGCGCAGCTGTAACAGACTCTATAAATAAAGAGCTAAGGCTAAAGACAGATTCAGAGATAGAGGCGGCATTGGGGAATATAGAAAAAAGCTACGGCGCGATAAAGAAAATGGATCCTGTCAGCATGCTGGGCTGGAACGAGATAAAAGAGATGAAAAAAAGCGGTATAAATTTCGGCTCGCATGCAAAGACCCACAGGGATCTGTGCATCTTGAGCGATAAAGAGGTTATAGAGGAACTCGCAGGGTCTAAAAAAGATATAGAAAAAAACCTTGGGATAGAAGCAGGGGAGTTTTCCTATCCTTTTGGCATATTTGACAACAGGATAAAACGCCTTGCAAAAGAAGCAGGGTTTAAATACGCAAGGGCTGGTTTCAGGGGAATCAATAATAAAAAAGCTGACAGGTTTAGCCTGGCAGCTATTCCTGCAGGCAGCCTCGCGAAGACAAGCTTCCTCGCGGCAAGGATTGGCATCTCATCGCTTAAAACAACTTTACACTTAAGACATTGTTACAAGTGTAAAGTTGTTAGAGTTAGTTAAGGAGTGTTGATGAATATGAATGTGGGGATATACAAACAGTCTAAGCGGTACTATTCTGAAAGGCCGCCGTATTTTCCAGGCGCTATTTTCCCGGAATATCCGTTCGCGGATAACAGGGTGGATAAGGATAACGAGGCATACGGCTCCTTGCGCCAGATGTTTCTGCTCCTGGGCCTCGATAAGGACAATTTTGGCAAAAGATCCTGGAATCCCTTTGGGTCATTTGTATTTCCCGGAGATACGGTTTTATTGAAACCGAATTTTATGCGGCATTTCAATGAAAAAGGCCATGGGGTAATTGGTATGATAACACATGGCTCCATCATAAGGGCCGCGGCTGATTACGCATATATAGCCCTGAAGGGAAAAGGGAGGATTATTATAGCTGACGGGCCAATGGATGACGCTGATTTTGAAAAGATAGCCAGGATCAGCGGGCTTTACGAGATACAGGGGTTTTACAGGGAAAAGGCGGGTTTTAATATAGAGATATATGATTTGAGGCAGGAAAAGGTTGTGAAACGCGGGGAAAAAATAACGCGCAGGGAAACGCTAAAAGGGGATCCTGACGGGTACAGGGTAGTGGGACTCGGTAGTATCAGCGCATTTAAAAAAGATAAGCTGGATCACAATACATTTAGAGGGGCCGAATGCAAGCAGGAAGTAATGTCTCTGCATCATAATGAAGCGAGAGACGAATACCTTATTTCAGGCACGTTTTTAAACGCGGACGCGGTGATAAATATACCGAAACTTAAGACGCACAAAAGGGCAGGGGTAACACTCTCGCTTAAAAATCTGGTAGGGGTAACCGGGGACAGGAACTGGCTGCCGCATTCAAGCGAACCCTGCGGACGCAGCCACGCTGGTAAAAAATGTTTTAAAACAGCGGTTGTAAAGGCATTAAAGGATTTGATAGGCATGATCAGGCCTTTGAGAGACAGCCTGAGGCAGTTCAGAGGCGTGACAGAGGCTACAAAGCAGGCAGGGAACTGGTATGGGAACGATATTATGTGGAGGACCATAATAGACCTTAGCCATATAGCCAGGTATGCGGATAAAAAAGGCGAAATAAAAAATACCGCGCAGCGCAGGTCCTTTGTGATAGTGGACGGGATCGCGGCAGGGGAAAAAGACGGCCCCACAAATCCAAGCCCTAAACCATGCGGGGTACTGATAGCTGGTTTCAATGAATTATGCGTTGATATAGCATGCGCAAGGGTCATGGGATTTGATCCCTTAAAGATCCCCAAGTTTAAAAATATAGACAGCTGTATTAAGGATATAAAATGCGTCTCTAATATAAAGGAGTGGGATAAAAATGTGGCAGATTTCAAAGGCAGGTGCCTGGGTTTTAAGCCGCACTACGGATGGAAAGGCCACATAGAGGCTGAGGATAAATGAAAAATGTATTATTTGAATACTTAGGCAATGCATGTCGTATGATAGCCCGCCCTGGCAGGCCTGGAGAAAAGCCTCGCCGATTCGAGCGGGCACGGTGTCCTGTCCAGGCAGGCCGTTCGGCACTGAAACTGTTTCGCCGTGCGCTACGGTTTACAACTCGTCCGCCACAGAACTTTGGCGGACTCGCTGTAATCCCTTGCGCACCTATATTAAAGCTACCTATGATGCCGAACGTTTCTAATGTGCCTCAGGCCTGCCTGGACAGGACGAGCGAGAATTGGCGCGGAGCGAAGTCCGCCACGCTGGGGCGGACGAGCGTCTTTTCGAAGGCCTGCCAGGGCGGGCAAGGTACTACAGCTATTATTTACACTGAGGATAAATGAAAAAGATACTTTTTCTTAATTCAACTTTGAATACAGGCGGGGCTGAGAAGATGTTTTACGAGATAGTTACGCGTCTTGACAGGACTCAGTTTACAGCGAGAGTCGTATGCCTGTATGGGCCGGGCACAATAGGCCAGAGGCTTATTTCAGAGGGTATGGATTTAAGGCACAGCGTTATAAAAAATAAATATGACATTAAGAGGGTATTTAAACTTATTAAAGAGGAATGCCCTGACATATTGTGCCTGGAGAGTTCTCCTCTGGTTTTATTCTGGGGCCTGGTATGCGGGAGACTGGCGGGGGTCAAGGGCATAGTGACATTTGTTCATAGCATGAAAAGGCCTGGTTTCTGGATAGGGCTAAAGACATATATTGTAGAGAGGATCGTATTGTCGAGGCTTGAAAGGATAGCTGTGCCTTCAATGGCAAAGTTAGAAGCTCTTAAAAAGGCGTACAGCCTGGACAGTTCAAAACTGGTTTTGATCCAGAATTGTATAGACATTGAAGCGTGCAGGGGGAATGGGGATATTAACAGGCTAAAGAATAGTATCGGCATTAAGCAAGGCGAAAAGGTTATAGGCATGGTAGGCAGGCTTGTGACAGAAAAGGCGTATGACGTGTTTTTAAAATCAGCAAAGGATATAGCGTCTATTATTCCTGAAAGCAGATTTGTGATAGTCGGGGAAGGAAGAGAGAGGCCTGTGCTCGAGACGCTGGCTTGGGTCCTGGGCATCAGGGACAAGGTTTTATTTTTAGGGGAAAGGCGCGATGCGCCTGAACTTATCTCTTTATTCGATGTCGCGGTGCTTTCTTCAAGGATGGAATCTTTTCCAGTGGCGCTTTTGGAATACATGGCGAATTCAAAATCCATAGTTTCCACCAGGGCAGGAGGAAGCGCTGAGATTATAAAAGACAGGGACACAGGGATTCTTGTGGATATTGAAAATCCATCCATGCTTTCAAAGGCTGTGATAGAGCTCATGCTTGATAAATCCCTGGCTGAGAGATTAGGCAGGGCTGGAAGGCTGCATCTGGAAAATAACTTTTATATCGGAAAGATGATGGAAAACGCGCAAAGGTTTTTTCTGGAAGCCAATCTAAGAGTTCTCGACTCAGCATTCCAGATAGGTCAGAATGGCCGCTCGAACTATATTGTTAAGGGTTCTAAAATGAAAGTACTGATATCTACCAACTTCAAGCCTAATATGATAGAGGCCAAGGTAAAACCTCTGGTTATCCTGCCGGAGGTGGAATCTGTTTTATACGTGACTGATACTAAAGGCCCTGAGATCCCGAAGGTGAGGTATTACGTTATTCCGCAGCCGGTATTGAGGATCACGGGTAATAACGCCTTTGTCCGCGCTGTGTTTAAATTATTCGCTGTTTTTTATCTCGGGATTTTCAAGAGGCCTGATCTACTTATAGGTTATGGTTTTGTGCCGCATGGCATCATAGTTGAGATAATCGGGAGGCTTTTTGGCATACCAAGCTGTGTAAATATGATAGGCGGGCCAAAAGGCCTCGAGGGATGGGATTTTACAGAAGAGAAGGATGTCCTGGTCAAATTTTTAAGGAGAGGACTCAGTAAGTTATTTTTAAGGGTAGCGGATAAATGCGGCCTTATAGTGGTGACAGGATCCAGCACAAAGAATTTCCTGATTTCAAAGGGAGGAGTTAAAAGCGAAAGGATAAAGATAATACCGTCCACCATAGATGTGAACAGGTTTTTTCCCGAGCGTAACGGAGGGTATAAATATGACATTATTATACTTTCCCAGCTGATACCGACAAAGAGGATAGATATCTTTCTGGAGGTTGTTTTGAGGTTGAAAAAACTCGGGTTTAACTTAAAGGCAATAATTCTCGGGGAAGGCGCGCTGAGGAAACAGCTGGAGGATATGGCAAAAGGTATGGGGCTTAACGGCGCGGTTGAATTCGCGGGATTCCGCAGGGATGTGGAGAAATACCTGAAGACTTCAAGGATATTTTTATTTCCGAGCGTAAAAGAAGGGCTTTCGCTTGGGATGATGGAGGCCATGGCATGCGGGGTGGTGCCTGTTGTTTTCAATGTGGATGACCTCGGGGATGCTGTAAAGGACAGGTTTAACGGAAGGGTTGTTGAAAGAGGGGATACAGATTCTTTTGTAGTTGCGGCCGCGGAATTATTGAAAGATCCTGATGCGGCAAGGGTTTATTCAGAGAGCGCGGTTGATTTTATAAGGCGCAATTACACGATACAGAACGCGGCCCAGGCATGGAAAGAGGTTTTAGGCTCTTTAAAAAGAGGGGGCAGGCAGTGAAAAACAAAAGGGTCCTGATATTGCTTGAGAATCTGCCGCTGCCTTCTGACAGGAGGGCCTGGACGCAGGCAAAGGCGCTTAAAGAAAGCGGAAGGGATGTGAGCGTGGTGTGCCCCAGGTTCAAGGGCCAGAAAGGATTTGAGGTAATCGACGGCATTTACCTTTACAGGTATGCCATGACACCTGCCACAAAAGGCGCGTTGAGTTATATATGCGAATTTTCATATTGTTTTTTAATGACGCTCATGCTTTCTTTTTACGTTTATGTAAGGCGCGGTTTTGACGTCATCCAGTCAGGCAACCCGCCTGACACATTTTTTGCCATAGGGCTGATATTTAAATGCCTTGGGAAAAAATATTATTTTGACCACAGGGACCTTTGTCCTGAGGTGTATCTCGCGAAATACGGAGAGAATAAAAAAGATATCTTTTACAGGGCGCTTTTTGTCCTGGAATATCTTACATATAAAACAGCTGACAGGATACTGGTGCCAAATAAATCCTACAGAGAGATAGGGATATCCAGGAATAGGGTCAGGCCTGACAAGATATTTGTGGTAAGGGGAAGCCCTGACCCGGCTGCATTTAAGACAGCCCAGGGGGAGCCGAGCCTTAAGCAGGGAAAGAAATACCTTGTGGCGTATATGGGGGTCATGGCGCCCCAGGACGGCGTTGATTATCTGCTCAGGGCAGTGGATGTTATTGTGAACAAGCTGGGCCGCAGGGATATATTGTTCAGCCTGACAGGCAGAGGCGACGCAGTGGAGGATTTGAAAAAAATGGCAGAAAGGCTGGGGATAAGCGGGGCTATTGTTTTTACAGGATGGCTGACAGGGGATACCATGATGAAATATCTTTCAACATCTGAACTCTGCGTGGCGCCTGATCCGAAGAACGCGTTTAACAATACCTCCACGGCTAATAAGATCCTGGAGTATATGGCTGTTTCCAAACCCATAGTTTCTTTTGACCTTAAAGAGGCCAGGTATTCCGCGGGAGAGGCCGCTGTTTACGCCAGGCCTAACGAGATAAAGGATTTCGCGGAAAAGATACTGGAACTGCTGGAAGACCCTGAAAGAAGGCAGAAGATGGGAATGGAGGGCTACAGGAGATTAAAAGGAGAGCTCTCCGCGGATTACAATAAAAGGATTTTGCTGAGCGCGTACGATATCTAAAAGGTTCAGTCAGAAAGGAAGTGTCTTATGATAAAAGAGAAAGAAGCGCTTTTAAGGAAATTAATGATGGCAACAGATGTAGCGGTTATCGCGGCGTCATTTTTCGCCGCAGTTTATCTCCGCCAGAACATACACGCGTTCTACAGGATAGATCTAATACCCGGAGAGCAGGTTATAAAAGAAGGGTTTTCAGCTATAGGCAGGTACCTGAATATCCTACCCTTTATACTTTTTGCATGGTGGGCCAGCCTGACCTCGTCCGGGCTATATGAATCCTTCAGGAGAAAGCATTTTTTTGAGATAGTGTGGGGGATTTTAAAGAGCGCGTTTTTTGTAATGCTTGTCCTTGGCATAGTGGAATTTATCTTCAAGCTGGAATTCATAAGCAGGGCGCTTATAGCCATATTTTTTTCAGTGAGTTGTTTATCGCTTATCGCTGAGAGGTTATGCGTAGTGTCATTCCTGAGATATCTGAGGAGGCACGGTTATAATTATAAGAATGTCCTGATAGTGGGCACTGGAGACAGGGCGCAAAAATTTATAAAGCTATTGCATAGGCACAGCGAATGGGGCTTTAAAATAGCGGGGCTTATAGACGCTGACAGCGAGATGCTTGGAAAGGAGATATCAGGGGAAAAGGTCATAGGGGTGCTGGATGACATGCCCAGGATCCTCCACGAGAACGTTATTGACGAAGTAATGTTTATAGTGCCAAGGAAATGGCTCTCTATAATAGAAAAAAGCTTATTAGAATGCGAGATAGAAGGGGTGAAGACAAATATCGCGGCGGATTTCTTTAATCTTAATATATCCCGCGCGGTGTCAACAGACATAGAGAGCATGCCGCTTTTGAGCTTCACGACAACAGTAGGCGAAGAATGGCAATTGTTATTAAAGAGGGTATTTGATATAATATTATCGCTTACAGGTATCGCGCTGGCATTGCCTATATTTCTGACACTGGCTGTCATGATAAGGTCCATGTCAGGCGGCCCTGCGATATTCAGGCAGGTAAGGAGCGGGCTTGGCGGCAGGAAATTTATTATGTATAAATTCAGGACAATGGTGGATGGCGCGGAAAAGATGAAGGACAGCTTGAATGGTTTAAATGAGATAAAAGGCCCTGCGTTTAAGATGAAGAACGACCCCAGGGTTACGAGATTCGGGGCTTTCTTAAGGAGATCCAGCCTGGATGAATTACCCCAGCTATTCAATGTGCTTAAAGGCGAGATGTCTATTGTGGGGCCGAGGCCTCCGATACCCGCAGAGGTGGAGAATTATCAGATCTGGCAGAGGAGAAGGCTGAGCATGAAACCAGGGCTTACCTGTTTATGGCAGGCCAACGGCAGGAATAACGTGGATTTCGAAAAATGGATGAAACTGGACCTGGAGTATATTGACAGCTGGTCCCTGGGCCTGGATTTCAAGATCATGCTGAAGACTGTGCCAGCAGTTTTATTTTCAATAGGGGCACGCTAAAGGAGGTTATATGAGGTTACTTTGTATCGGGCTTTGCGTTTTATTATTTTCAGGTTGTTCATCAGGAAAAGGCCAGAATGAAAAGGTCGTGGCGCAGGTAAATAAATACAAGATGACGATAGGAGACCTTGTGTATGAATTTAAGAACGCGCCTTATGATGAAACAGCGCTCCTTAAAACTGAAAAGGGGAGAAGAGAGTATCTGGACGGCATCATAGAAAAAGAGGTGCTTCTGCAGGAGGCCCAGCGCTTAGGCATAGACAGGGAAAGGGATTTTATGAAGAGCATAGAGAATTACTGGGAACAGGCGCTCCTCAGGATACTCCTGGAAAGAAAGTCAAAGGAGATATCAGGTCTGATCCATGTCTATGACAATGAGATAGAAAAATATTACAAGGATTCAGGCGAAAACCAGCCTTTTTCAAGGGTTAAGAACGAGATAAGGGATACGATAAAACAGAAGAAAGAGACAGAGGCGATGGACGCGTGGATGAGCGACCTGAAGAAGAGGTCTTATATAAAGATAGATAACAAGGCAGCAGGGGAAATGCTGTTAAACGCAATAGAAGATAAAAAAGAAAGATAAAATGGTGCCAGGCACCGTGCCTGGCACCACAAGGGGGGGGTGTATGAAATACAAAAGAAGGAATTATTTTATAGACAGGGCGTTTCAATCAGAGTTTATAGTAAAGTTCTGCGGCCTTGTGATCCTGGGTTCTGCGGCGTTTGGGGCGGTGCTGTACTTTTTTTCCAAACATGCCCTGACCACGTCTTTTGAAAATTCCAGGCTTGTGATTAAAAGCACGGCTGATTATATTTTTCCGGGGCTTTTATTCGGCGGGATAATAGTGGCGATTTTTACTGCGCTGGCGGCGGGAGCGGTTGTGATGTTCATGACCCACAGGATAGCCGGCCCTATGTACAGGTTTGAGAAATACA